>DAOUSV010000032.1 GCA_030627065.1 Piscirickettsiaceae bacterium
ATAGTAGCGCATTGAACCTCTTCCGCACCAAAGTGGTGCTACATGCCCACTTTTACGGTAATTATTATTTCATTATCCTGTTCGCGATGCCCAATAACTTCATGACCATTGATTCTCGCCCATGCCGGAATATCGCTTAATGCACCAGGATCTGTGCAAATTACATCCAATATATCACCAACAGCTAATTCTTTGACCCTATTTTGTGTTTTGATCACAGGCATCGGACAAAGCATCCGCCTTGCATCTAATTCAAATTGACTCATACATGCCATTCCTTAAGCACGTCATCAGATGACAGCGGCTTAATCATTCGTCTTTGTTTTTCTGCACCAGGTACTGAAATTTCAACTTCCACTTCATCTGCATCTCGTCCTTGGCCATATCGCGCAACAATAGCTGCTGCGAATTGAATGTCTGTAGGCTTAATGTCACCATCGATCATTGCTAAGGGACCATTGTGACTAATTACCTGTAGCGTGATAAATTGCTTGCGGTAACCTTCTAAATAGTTACTTTCACCCGCATCACGTGCAATAATTAGCTTAAACTCAGGTTTGGGTCTTAAATGCCTACCGACTTTAAGCAACATAATGTCATCCATTTCATACTCACGAGTACCACGACCCTTCCATAAATCGACTAATTTATCCGAGTAGTTTTTATCGGTTAAGAAACAACAACCACCAGCTGGTGAAGCATAGTCTGTGAAGCCATATTCTGCGGCTAACGCCATTTGAGGTTTACGGTTACGTCCACTAAAATCAAATAACTGTTCACGATCAACCCAGCCTTCTAATTCAGGCTTTGTTGCTGGTAAGTTTTTGGCACATAAGGGTCTTAATAAAATATCATCAGCACCAGATTCTTTTGAAATGATCGGCATTGTTTGCTTACGTTGCGACATAGGACGTTGCCCTATTACTTCACCTGTAATAATGAAATCAAAGCCATTTTTATGGTTTTCTTTCACCCATTCAACCGCTTTTTTGACCATAAATATTTTACAATCAAGACATGGGTTCATATTCGCCCCATAGCCATGTTTCGGGTTTAGCAATACATCTTTGTATTCTTCAATCACATCAACAATATGAAGTTTGATACCCAACTGTTCTGCTGCCCATAAGGCATTATTACGCTTTTGCTTGTCTTTATCGTGGTTACGAATCGCATGTGTATGCCCTTCAACACAAAAACCTGTGTAGAAGTTAATGCCTTCAACTTCAATACCCTGTTCTTGCATCACTCGCACTGCTAGTAATGAGTCTAAGCCACCTGAAATTAGGGCGACTGCCTTATGTTTTTTTGCCATTTTAAAATGATGCCTTAAATGTGTAATTTTTTTGTGAGTGCAAGGAAGCCTCGCACGGAAAACCACAGTGTACAATAAGTACATGAGGATTTGAGTACGATGCTGATGCGGTAATCGCGGAAAAAGTGCATTTTTTAGGCATTATTTACGCTGTTCCGCCTACTGTTAAACTATCTACTCTCAACGTTGGCTGTCCGACACCAACAGGGACACTTTGTCCTTCTTTACCGCAATTACCCACTCCGGTATCTAACTCTAAATCATTGGCAACCATGCTGATTTTCTTCATTACTTCAGGGCCATTACCTATTAACGTTGCCCCTTTAACAGGATGGGTAATTTTACCATTTTCAATCAAATATACTTCGCTGGTTGAAAAAACAAATTTACCAGATGTAATATCGACCTGACCACCGCCAAAGTTAACGGCATATAGCCCTTTGTCTACCGATGCGATCACTTCTTCAGGATCGTATTTCCCTGCTAACATATAGGTATTGGTCATTCTTGGCATAGGTAAATGAGCATAGGACTCACGGCGACCGTTTCCAGTACTTCTCGTTCCCATCAATCGTGCATTGTGCTTGTCTTGCATATAGCCTGTTAATCGACCATTTTCAATTAGCGTTGTATTTTCTGTCGGCACGCCTTCATCATCAATAGATAATGAACCTCGGCGATCTGGCAAAGTACCATTATCAACCACCGTACAATGTTCAGACGCTACCATTTCGCCGATTTTTCCTGAAAAAGCGGAACTACCTCGACGATTAAAATCCCCTTCTAAACCATGACCGACGGCTTCATGTAGTAAAACACCCGGCCAGCCTGACGCTAACACAACGGGCATGCTTCCTGCTGGTGCATCAATTGCTTCTAAATTGACTAAAGCTTGACGTACCGCTTCTTTTGCATAAGATTCTGCTAAATTATTATCTTGGAAATAGCGATAATCTAAACGTCGCCCACCGCCTGCACCGCCACGTTCACGACGTCCTTTCGATTCAACAATAACAGATACACTCATCCTAATTAATGGGCGAACATCAGTTGCAAAAGTGCCATCACTGGCAGCAATAAGAACGGTATCAACACCACCCGCTAATGTCACACTGACCTGCGTTACTCTTGGATCAGCAGATCTCGCTGCAGCATCAGCTTGATGTAATAAGGCTAGTTTTTGTTCAACAGATAAGCTTGATATAGGATTAATATCAGTATAAAACTGCGGTGCAACAACAGGTTTTTTCCATGCTTGCACTTGAGCATCCGCACCTTGGCGTGAAATAGCACGCGCTGCTTTTGCTGCTTCTTGTAATGCCGGCAATATCAAATCATCTGAATAGGCAAAGCCTGTTTTCTCGCCACTACAGGCACGAACACCAACGCCTTGTTCAATATGATAACCACCATCTTTAATAATGCCATCTTCTAATGACCAGCTTTCTTGACGTGATTGCTGAAAATAAAGATCAGCATAATCCACACCACGTCCCATGGTTAAGGCGAGTGTTTTTTCAAGATCTGCCTCTATTAAACCAGCAGGCACTAATAATTGTTGTATTACGGATTCAGTCATGAATAGCTATCATTGCATTAAATTTAAGGGATAGGATCATAGCAGAAATTAGCGTATTTCTGGAGAGGATACATTCAATTGAGGATCGTCCCATGAGCCTGTCAGGTCATAACTGTAGCTAATGATATTGACAATCTCTGTTCCTAAAATTGTGCCCGCTACTTTATCAAATAACAAAATAGCAGCTCCTGCAGCTAATCCGACAGGTCCACCAGCAACGGCACCAGCAAGTGGTAAAGTTGATGCAACATTAGGCCGTATTTTTACTTTTTGGTTATAGCGTTGATTAACTAAATCAATTGGTCCTGTCATTTCAATAGTTGCTGAAGGTGCTTTAAGCATCATGTTTTCTGTGGTTGCCACACCATTTGCCAGATCAAATGTACCTATAATTGAATCAAAACTAAATCCTGTACCGAATAAATCATTAAAATCTAACGAGAGACGTTTAGGAATTGCTGCCACACTTAATAAGCCAAAAATGCGCCCTGCGGCACCTGGTTCAATCTCTTTCAGCTTGCCTTTACCTACATCAATTGTTAATACTCCTTCAACATTATGGCTAGTTAATGCTAATGGACTGTCAGGCCAAGAAATATCCATTGTTAATAAAATATTTTTAGCATCAACAGCTTGTTGGTAATCAAAGTTTTCTAATAATGCGGCCAAATCATCACTTTTTGCTTCTACCTTGACATGACTATTATTGTTTAATCCTTGTTGCGACCAAATGCCTTCCGATAGCGTCGCTGTAAATATATCGGAGCTTATTGAGGCCGAATCCAATAACCAAGCTTTACCTTGCCTATGAGCTAGCGCTCGTAGCTTTCCCAAATGAATCTTATTAACCATTAATGACTTAATTTTAATATCCATTGCGGGCCATAAACTAAGTAAAGGCTGTTCAGCTATTATTTCTGAGGGCGAACCATCTACCGTTTTCGGTATCGAAAAACTAAGGTTATCTAAATCTACTTTTAATACAGCTAAATTATCAAAGTCTGATGGTATATAAAGATTGCCTTTACTTTGATTGCTATGTAAATGAACTCGCCAACCTTGGGCATCTTTTTCTGCCGATATATTTAACTTGGTTAATTTCTGACCAAAGCCTGACAATGCTGCTATCTCCATCGAAACCTCATCTAGGCTATCAAATAATGGACTATCGGCATTACCTTGTTGCTCGTTCCAGTCCATCCAATCATCAATTGATAATGTCGGTAATTGTCCTCTAATGCGTATACCAGATGTCGGCAGTTTCGCTTTTCCTTCTCCAAAACGAAATTCACCTCTCCATAAATTGTCTGTTGCCATCAGCGTTGTATTTATTAACTCACCATATTCCATTGAATACACAACATCATTATCACGGTGTTCAAGCTGCGCCTTAAAGGATTTAACATCACTCTTAGATTTAGAAAGCGGTTCAGGCATTGCCAGCTCGATACCTTTTAACTCTGACAGTGCTTCAATATCAAGATAAAAATCACCCTGATCACGCTCTAAAACAGTTAAATTTATATGGTAATCTGTTTCACCAGAAAGATAGCTTGGAAACTTTTCAGGCCAAATAGCATGAACTTCTGTCGTAGCAATCCGGCCTTTAACCGTAATAAGTGTGGTGTCTTCTTCCGATATAACATTAACCTTAATCTCGCGATTTAATAGCTCGGCTGTAATGTTCTCAGCTTTGACGCCTGTATTTGAGAATGCCAACTTACCCTCTATATTCGACACTTTTATTGCAGCTAATGATTCATCATATAAAACACTCTTCTCAAAGCTAACAGCTCCTACTGCTTGCACAGCTTCAACATCATCTAACGGCACTTCTAATTTCAAATAAATATCACTGTTACCCATTGCTTTAACTGTTTTCACCGCATTACCAAAACGCCGTTTTAATGGACTATTTAATAAAAACTGTAAGGCTTTTTCTGTTGTCCCTTTGATATCTGCTTCTGCGACTAACTGAGGAGCTTTTTCTGTTAGCTTGGTGATTATTGTCGTTACATGTTCAAAATCAAAACCAGCGACATTACCTGAGCTGCTATCAATGTTTAAATCGTTACCATGGCCAGTAATAAGTGCATTTACATTAAATAAATCAGGCCAGCCATCGGCATAATGTAACTGCACATCATCGACCGGAAGTACCAGCTCAAACGTGCCTTTTTCAGGTGATTTCACATACGGAAATTCTGCTAACTCACCTTTCCAAATAATTGAGCCATTAACAATATTCCCTGCTGGAAATGCTTTATTAACCCAGGTTTTAAATGATGCCCTAAATGTATTCTGAGGAATATATGTGGTCCAACGATTAACAACTAGCTCTTCTATCTGTAAATTCAAGTCATTAAATAGTCTGCCGTCTGATTTTTTTTCAATGCTACCATCTAACTGTAATGTGAGATCATTATTCCAAATTCTGAACTCTTGGCTAGATAATTTCCAGCTTGTATCCGCTTGCTTGTCAAAGCGTAGAGTTCCCTTAATAGAATCAAAAAATACTGAATCCTCTAACCATCCTTCAGGATAAAGTGTGATTTCATGGCTATCTAACTCAATACTTCCTCCACCATTACGCCAGTCTACAATTGCTGTGAGGTCTGTAACTCCTGGAATTTTTTTCCATGGTAATAAAGCCCCATCTCGCAACTGAAACCTTAAATGACTTAACCCTTCTTGTGGCGAATATTGAACCGCTAGTTTCTCAATATCACCCGCCGGTTTTTGTTGTCGTATCAGCTCTGGTGATGACGTAGTTAACAATGCAAGTGCCGTTAAATCACTTAAGCGAATATATGCAGTTTCGATATCCCATGTTTCCGCGGTTTTATTGATCATAAAATGAGTGGGCAACCAAGGCTCTCCATTCATTTCTATCTGTATATCGTCACCTGATAACTGCCATGATTCCGTCATTTGTTGCCAGTTAAATATACCGGATAATTCATCTATCAAAACAGCTGGTATTTTTGTATCTTTTTTCCCTGCGACTAATTTTACTTGTGATAAGTTTAGTTGGTTATGAATAGAGTTAAGCTGCTTACCTACACCTGATGCTGATAAGGTCGTATCAAGCTTTCCTTGTTGCAAGATAACGTCTTGTTGATTTAACAGCTTTACTAATGGCTGTAATTTCAGGCCTTTTACTTCTGTTTGTAAGGTCCAAGTAATTTTATCTAGCTCATCGCCATCCAACTTGGCGAGCAGCTGCAACTGAACACTCTCACCTAAGGTAGTCGGTAGATTAAGTGAGCCCGTAATTTTCCAGTTTTCTTTTTGATGTCTAATATTCACATTATCAAGTTGATAGTCACCCGATAATGCTGACATTTTTTGATCGATATAATTTACTTTAATCGCATGTAAATCAATATTATCAAGTAGCTTCACCCACAATAACCAATTTATATTGGCAGACCTAGATGGCTCGGCTGAGATATTTTCAAGACCCTGTATTTGAACAAGACCTGACTCATTACGAACGACAGTCATATCTAATCCGCTTAAAGTAATATCATTTAAAACAGGTTTTTGTTGTTTGATGCTTGCGATTAAATCCACACCAAAATAAAGCTGTTCTAGACTTAATACTGTCGTGACACCGCCATGTTTTAATACTTTTAATGCTTCAAGCTGTAATTTCGGCTCAAAATCAAGCCAATGTAAGCCTGCTTGCTTAATTTCAACAGGATAACCTAGACTATCACCTAACCACTCTGCTATTTCATCTTGTCTCTCTTCAATCGCCTCGGATAACCAAGAGGCTGTAACAATTAATAATGTACAGACTATCGCAGCAAAAAGAACCCAATACATAAGGTGTTTGCTTATAAGGTGAACACTATGACGAAGAGCAGACATGAAATTACATTAACACCACATTAAACTGCTCACGCGTGTATTGCGATTCTAATTGAAACAAAATGGGTTTGCCAATAAACTGTTCTAATTCGGCAATGTTGGTTGAGTCTTCATCGTTCAATCTATCAATAATATCTTGTGATGCTAATACTAAAAATTGTGACGTTTCATATTGCTTAGATTCACGCATAATTTCACGGAAAATTTCATAACATACTGTTTCAGCACTTTTTGCATAGCCCTTACCATCACAACATGGACACGGCTCACACATAATATGTTCAAGACTTTCTCGTGTTCGTTTACGTGTCATTTCAACCAAACCCAGCTCAGACACGCCACAAATATTATGACGCGCCCTATCTGGCAACATGGCTTTTTCTAAAGTTCGTAACACTTGCTCTCGATGTTCTTCTTCTTCCATATCAATAAAATCGAGAATAATAATGCCACCCAAATTACGCACGCGTAACTGCCGAGCAATGGCTTGAGCCGCTTCAAGATTGGTTTTAAATATTGTTTCTTCTTGATTACTCTTACCGACAAAACCACCGGTATTCACATCTACCGTCGTCATCGCCTCAGTTTGATCGAAGATCAAATAGCCACCTGATTTAAGTGGTACTTTTCGCTCCAAGGCTTTAGTTATTTCATCTTCAATACTGAATAAATCAAATAAAGGGCCATCGCCTTTGTAATGCTCTAAGCGAGAAGCACATTCAGGCATAAAGCCTTCTGAAAAACTTAATGCCTTAGAAAATGTTTCTCTTGAATCAATCCTTATTCGCTCAATATCATCTGAAAACAAATCACGCAAAGCTCGTAATGAGAGAGGCAAGTCTTCATACAGAGGCTCACCACATTTTGTTGATGATTTTTTATCTCCTAATTTATTCCACAAGCGATGTAGAAATTGTAGATCAGCCAATAACGCTGTTTCTGTCACACCTTCTGCTGCGGTACGTAAAATATAACCGCCATCTCTATTTTCTAGTTGAGAGATAAGGCATGATTTCAGGCGTGTACGTTCCTCTTCACTTTCAATTTTAAGTGAAACACCGATACCTTGTGTCTCTGGCATATAAACTAAGTACCGCGATGACACCGATAATTGCGTTGTTAGTCGCGCCCCTTTTGAGCCTAGAGGATCTTTAATAACTTGGACTAGAACTTCTTGTCCTTCGCGTAATAATGATGTGATCGGCGGCACTTCTTTTGCTGACTCTTGTAAGTCACCGGTTTGACCTTTTGGAATTGAGATGTCCGATGCATGCAGAAAAGCAGCGCGTGTTAAACCGATTTCGACAAATGCAGCTTGCATGCCAGGCAATACTCGACAGACTTTGCCTTTATATATATTGCCTACTAAACCTAGGTTTTCAGTTCGTTCAATAAAAATCTCTTGCAACACGCCATTATCGACCACCGCCGCACGCGTTTCACTGGGTGTTACATTAATTAGTATCTCACTGCTCATTTATCTGTCCATTTAGCTGTGCTAATAACAATCCTGTTTCCCTTAATGGCAATCCCATAATTCCGGAATAGCTTCCCTTAATTTGTTCGATAAATAATGCAGCTAACCCTTGTACAGCATACGAACCTGCTTTATCAGCACCTTCATTGGTTGAAATATACCACGCAATATCAGCATCACTTAATGTGGTAAATATCACGGTACTAATACTTAAAGTACATTGCTCACCCTTATTGCTGACAATCGCTACAGCAGTCATCACCTGATGGCTACACCCTGATAATTTCTGCAATATACGCTTGGCATCATCTGCATTCACAGGCTTACCTAAAACATCATCTACTAATACCACTGATGTATCAGAACCTAATACCGGCTTCTTATCCTGCACATCTAAACTATCCCAACCGGCTTGCGCTTTATCAATCGCAACACGTTTCACATAGTCTATTGGCGATTCGTTATGCAGGCGAGTTTCATCTACATCAACTGATAATACAGAGAATTCGACGCCAATTTGCGTGAGAAGTTCACGTCGTCTAGGTGATTTTGATGCCAAATATATAGGAGGGAAATTCATGCGCGATGATAAGGATGATTTTGAGTGACTGTCCATGCACGATATAGCTGTTCAGCCATAACGATACGAACTAACGGGTGTGGTAATGTTAATGCAGATAATGACCAACGCTGATTAGCACGTTGTAAACACGCATCTATCAAACCATCTGGACCACCAACAATCAATGACACATCACGTCCATCTGCCTGCCAATTTTCTAACTGTTCAGAAAGTTGCTCTGTGGTCCATGACTTGCCCTTAACATCCAGAGCAACAACATGGTGATTGTCAGGAATTGCCGCCAAGATCCGTTCGCCTTCTTCACGCATCCATTGTGCTTCACTACCGCTTTTACCGCGTTTGGCTGGTGCTATTTCGTGTAAATGTAAACTACACTCTCTCGGCAGGCGTTTGGCATATTCTTGATAGCCATCGGTTACCCACGATGGCATTTTTGTACCTACCGCAAGTAGGTTTAACTTCATTAGTCTTCAGCCAAAACCTGATCCGTTTTTTCTTCGACACTCCATAATTTTTCTAAATTATAAGTAGTTCGCATTTGCGGTGTCAGAATATGAGCAATCACATCACCTAAATCAACTAACGCCCATTCACCTACGTTTTCGCCTTCCATACCTAGTGGTGGAACACCTGCCGCTTTTGCTTGCATAGAAACTTGTGTTGCTAAAGCTTTAACTTGGCGTGTTGATTTACCGGTAGCTATAATCATATAGTCCGTCACATCCGTCATTTCTTTCACATCCAACACGGTAATGTCTTCTGCTTTTATATCTTCTAGTGCATCAATCACTAACAATTTTAATTCTTCAACCCGCATTTAGGTACTCCAATAATAGTATAATTTCTTCTATTTTACCCTATGCGGCTCACTTAAGTTATATTTAACGCCGATCTAATACTTAAAACAGATTTAAAAGATAAATTCTTCGTCGTTCTTCTTCCGAAAATATTGAGACACTTCAATGAAAGCACCGCATAACGTATCCCTAATTGATTCTGATGTCATCTCTGAATGGCTTTACTTTGCCGTATTAGCAGAGCACTCTAGCGATTCAATCACTCAACTTATTGAGCTGAGCTTGGCATCCACCTTTTTAAAGCATCCGATTATTAGTGAAGCAGAAATTGATGCGGCGATAGATATGGATCTCACAACAATGCAGGAAGACATCGCAAAGAATGCGAACTTTGTACAAGAATACAAAGCATCAATTAATCGCGACAGTATAAAACAAGAATTAATCGAAGCCGGTACCGGAGAACAATTTGAAGAAGGGCTTGCAGCCTGTGAAATTTTATCAGCCCTGCTCGGTGCTCCCTCTAAGGATTTTGTAGCTGTAAGTAATAGCTATGGCACAGACTTTACTCAGACCTTTGAACATCTTACCCAACTCAGCAATAAGTCTGATTTACTCAGCCTAGGCTCGCAAGCCTTATCTATTATTAAAAAGTCACAAGAGAAGCAATTTATCAAATCCAGAGGCTTAACAGATAAAAATGATATTGCTCGCTGGAAAATATCAATGACTAAACTTGAAAGTAAATTACATCAAGGTCTAGCTAACCACTCTGACGTTTTACCTGTCCAATAATAAACTGTTAAACCGATCCATTCTCGCCATGCGGGCTCTAACACTTCAAGGTGTTCAAAGAAATCAACATCCCATTGACGATATTCTGGTCTATTACTACGGTAATCAACAGGATATGCAATAACAGTTATACCTTGTTTGCCAGCAATCGCTACCGATCGAGGCATATGAAAAGCCGATGTCACAAGCAAATATATACCATCACTTTTTGGCAATAAGGGCTTCATTAATTGGAAGTTTTCATAGGTGTTACGTGATTGTGACTCAATGATTAATCGTTGATTATTAACGCCTAACTTTGTTAATAAGGTTTGAGCTATATTGCCTTCATTATCTTTGCCTTGATACTGCAATAAACCACTGCCACCAGAGAATATTACGGCAGTTTCTGGATAGTGTTTCGCTAATATTGCTGTAGCAACATATCGGTCTCCGCCATTACCTAGCTCTTGCGTGTTCCAGCTTAAAGACTGTTTTAGTTCTTCTCCACCACCTAAAACGATAATGCCATCAATATTTATTGGCAGAGTATCCGGCTTAGAGAACCGAGATTCTAAAGGATAAATCAGTAAGTCGCCTAGTGGGTATAACAACAAGCTAATGCTAAAAAGTGCTGTTGGTAATAACACATATTTTGCCGCCTTAACTCTATTAAACAACACAAGAATTGTTGCCAATGAAAACAATAGAATAATCAGGTTACTTGGGCTTAATAAGCCCCACGCCAGCTTTGATAATATGAAAAACAAATCCTCCATATAGTTACTTTTTATATAACCCCAGCATGCCCACTAGTTGAATAACAGCATCGGGTAATAGATATTGTGGGTTCTTATCATCTGCTATTTTTGCTCGAATATCTGTTGCTGATATAGCAAGTTGCGTCACAACAAGAGGCCAGACTTTACCAGCAGCTAATTGTTCATCCCCTTTTTCGGCAAGTTGGTTTTGATATTCGTCTGGCATGGTCAAGTTTTCATTGGGGCGTTGCATCACTACGATATGAGCTAGTTCAAGTAATTTCTGCCAACGACTCCATGATTGTATCTCCGTAAATGCATCCGTACCCATTATTAAAAATAATGGATTATCAACAAAGTCTTCTCGTAAACTTAATAAGGTATCTACGGTATAAGAATCACCTTCTCTATGGATTTCACGATCATCAATAACAAACTGTTCATTATTCTTTATCGCTAATTGCAACATCGCTAGGCGTTGTTTGGGATTGGCTTGCGGTTGTTCTCGATGTGGTGGCCGAGCACTTGGAATCAATCGAATATGGTCTAAATCAAGCTGTTCCACAACATCTAAAGCCGTACGTAAATGTCCAAAATGAATAGGATCAAATGTGCCGCCTAAAATACCAATTGCTTCACTCATTCTCTGATTTGACCGCTACCCAATACAATCCATTTTTGTGATGTTAACCCCTCTAATCCAACCGGGCCGCGAGCATGGATCTTATCGGTAGAAATGCCAATTTCAGCACCTAAGCCATATTCAAAGCCATCAGCAAAACGAGTTGATGCATTGACCATGACCGAACTAGAATCCACTTCAGCTAAAAACTGACGAGAACGGCTATAGTTTTCAGTAACAATCGTTTCGGTATGACCTGAACTATGTTGATGAATATGCTCCATCGCAGCCTCAACACCATCGACAATACGAATTGATAAGATAGGTGCTAAATATTCAGTATCCCAATCTTCATCGGTTGCC
>DAOUSV010000143.1 GCA_030627065.1 Piscirickettsiaceae bacterium
ACCCTTACCTGATAAATCAGGCGGTATATTTTCTGTGGCACTTGCCATAAGCTCACGCTTTCCAGATGTTATCTGGCACCCTGCTCGTTGGAGCCCGGACTTTCCTCACAAATAGACTAGCTATAAGCGCGATTGCCTGGCCATCTCTGGCGAGAGATTTTACAGTAAGTTTCTTATTTTTGTTGAAGTTTAAGTGCCATATCGTAAGCTGTATTTTTACTGACTTCTAATAGTGATGCTGTAATTGCTGCGGCTTTCTTCACCGGCAACTCTTTTAGTAATAAACTTAATACCCTATTAATCTCCGTTTCACTGCTGTCTTTCTGTTGTTTATTACCTTCGACTAGCAATACACACTCACCTTTTCGCTGATTACTATCATCACTAACCCATGCGAGTAATTCAGCTAACGGTTGCGTGGTGATAGTTTCATGTAGCTTAGTCAGCTCACGTGCGATACAGGCTCGGCGTTCACCACCGAATATCTCAACCATATCCGCTAATGTCGCTTGCAAACGTCTTGGTGCATCATAAAAAATCATGGTGCGACTTTCATCAACAAGTAATTGCAATGTCTGTTGTCTTGCACCTTGTTTTGGTGGCAGAAAGCCTTCAAAGGTAAATCGATCTGAGGGCAATCCAGATGCCGATAATGCGGCAATCACAGCACAAGAACCTGGCACTGGAACAACTGGAATACCATGCTCACGCACTAAGGAAACCAGTTTATAACCGGGATCACTAATTAATGGCGTTCCAGCGTCACTGATTAAGGCAACTGACTCGCCTTGTTGCAGACGCGTCAATAATGTTTCACTTCGCTGTTGTTCATTATGATCATGCAATGAAATGCTCGGTGTTTTTATCGCAAAATGTTGCAATAAAATACCGCTATGTCGCGTATCTTCAGCGGCAATAACATCAACCGATCGTAAGGTTTCAATGGCACGTTGTGACATATCAGATAGATTGCCAATAGGGGTAGCAACTATATATAAAGATGCGATTTCATTATTTGACACGGATAATAACCTTCTAATTAGCACTCAGTTCTGGTCGTAATATACCTGAACAGGTACACTATTTCCTATATTTTCACCATAGATTAATGAGCGATGAGCCAACGGATACTTTTAAGCCTAATCACTTTTGTTATTTTAACACTCAGTGCATGCCAACCAACAAAGCCTTTCACCCCAGCTGAGCCGGATATATCTGCCGAAACACAAGCAATTGAGGCGCTAAACTCTGGTGATTATCTCTTAGCCGCTCACACTTATCTTGAATTAGCATCGGCAACAACAGGGCAACAACAAGCCGGCTACTATTTGCATGCTGCACAGGCATTTTGGCAAATCAATCAAGTGGATCAGGCGACAGAAAGCTTAGCCAGCATTAATCGTGATCTATTAAACTCTGTCCTACACGCAGATATAGCGACTCTGGAAGCGACAATAGCGCTATCACAATATCTCCCTGAGCAAGCATTAGTATCATTAACAAATGTTAATATTGATATTCTTAAAGAATCACAACAAAGACAAGTACTTGAATTACGCATTAACGCTTATAACTTAACTCAAAACTGGTTAGAAAAAGCCAATAACCTGATTCAGCTTAGTTTGCTATTAAACGAGTTTGAACAACAAGAAAATCAACAATCACTTTGGCAAGCTTTAACAAAGCTCACTCCACAAGCATTAGACTTATTTAACCCTGGAATTCCACCATCTATTGATAGTGGTTGGTTTGCCTTGGCTTATGCGGTGCAAACATATCGTACTAATCCTGATGCTCTAATTGTTGCTATTGAAGACTGGCAGCGTAATTACCCAAACCACCCTGCTAATCCTGAACTATATAAAAAGAGTTTATTAACAGGTACTCGCTTGCCGAAACAACTCAATGATATTGTCATATTACTGCCCAATTCAGGGCCTTTTGCGAAGGCTGCACAAGCCATCAAGCAAGGAATTATTGCCGCCCATTATAATGCCCAAAGTGATAGTCAATTACATTTCTTTGATATTAACTTTGATCATCAGTCAGGGGAAAATAATGTGTGGCAACAATATCAAAAAGCCATTGATATTGATGCCAATCTTGTTATTGGCCCACTTGATAAAAAAGCAATTCAAGTATTAGTGGATGCCGAGCATTTAGCCATTCCAGTATTAGCACTTAATCGCCTATCTAATCATATTCAAAAGGAAAACTTATTTCAGTTTGGTTTAGCACCTGAAGATGATGCAGTTTCTGTCGCCAATTATGCACTTGAACAAGGCTTTCAACGTGCCGTTATTATTGCCCCGAATAGTGCGTGGGGTAAGCGTATTGCATCCGCCTTTACTGAACAGTGGTCTAACAATGGCGGTATATTATTAAATCAGGCGACATACAATGCATCTGACAGTGACTTTTCGACAACCATTAAACCGCTATTAGGCTTAGAAATGAGCAAGCAACGCTCGAAACAATTAAAGCAAATACTAGCGGCATCATTAGAATTTGAACCTCGCCGTAGACAAGATCTTGATTTTGTCTTTTTAATTGCTCGCCCATTAAAGGCGCGTCAATTAGTACCGCAATTAAAATTTCATCGTTCTGGCACACTACCTATTATTGCTACATCTCATGCCTATGCTGGCTATGAAAATTCACAACAAGATATTGATCTAAACAATCTTATTATTAACGATATTCCATGGATATTTAGCAATGATGCATTGAGTGATCCCGCTTATATGTCCTTGTATAACAATAAAGATAAACAGTTTGGACAGCTTATTCGCCTCTATGCCTTAGGTGCTGATTCATACCGCCTTATTGCTGAATTAAATGGACTCAGTCGCTCACCATCATTGATCTTTCAAGGGGCAACAGGTCGTCTATCCATTAATGAATATGGTCATATTCACCGTGATAGTCAGTGGGCAACATTCAAACACGGAAAAATAGAAGCCTTAGTAATAGATGAAAATCGTCCCTAAAATACTCGCTACAAAAATAGGACAACAGGCTGAGCAGCAGGCCTTGGCCTATTTAGAAAAACAAGGGCTAAAATTAGTAACACAAAATTATCACAGTCGGCGTGGTGAAATTGATTTGATTATGGAACAATCAAATACCCTTGTTTTTATCGAGGTGCGTTATCGTAAATCCATAAAATATGGCAGTGCATTAGAGAGTATTAACAGCCAAAAACAAATGCGGATCATTCATACAGCCCAGCACTACTTACAACAGCACCCAAGTAAGCACGCAGCTTACCGCTTTGACGTAGTCGCAATTAACCCTAGCAATATTAATTGGGTTAAAGATGCTTTCCAACTCAGTTAATAGTCGCCATAATAGATACTTCAACTTTATTCGGAATCAGATCATGCAACATATTAAATATATAGCCTTACTCATTCTCTCAATCATGATCTTACAAGGCTGTGCCACTGCCGTTGTTACCGGCGGAGCAACAGGAGCCGCATTAATACATGACCGCCGCTCTACCGGCTCGGTCATTGATGATCAAGGCATCGAGTTTAAAGCCTCTTACACATTATTTAATAATAAAGAAATTTATGACCAAAGCCATATTAATGTAACAAGTTATAACGGTATTGTTCTTCTTACAGGCGAAACGCTTACTGAAGAACTTAAACAAAAAATCACTGCTGAAGTAAAAAGCATTCTCAAAGTTCGTCGCGTTCATAATGAGTTGATTATTGCAGCACCGAGTGCATTACCATCGCGCAGCAGTGACACGTGGATCACATCAAAAATAAAAACTAAATTAACCACAACCTCAGGTATTGACCCTTTTTATATCAAAGTAGTCACCGAACACGGCGTAGTTTATTTAATGGGATTGGTATCGCGAGCTGAAGCAAACAAAGCCGTCGATATCACCGCAAGCTCTGCAGGTGTCCAACGTGTTATTAAAATCTTTGAATACTTAGACTAATATATTGCCAACTTACTCTTAAAATGGCTTAACAACCACCAATATAACAACGGCAATTAATACAAAAACAGGTGCTTCATTGAACCAACGGTAAAAGATATGAGAGTGCTTATTAGCATCATCTTTAAACTGTTTTAGTAATTGGCCACAATAAAAATGATATGCCAATAACACTGCAACCAAAGTCAATTTAGCATGTAGCCAATGCATACTCGCTATTTGTTCTGATGAGTAAAAGCTCAGCATCCAGCCACCAAAGATAATTGTCAAAATTGCACTTGGCGTCATAATGCCACGATATAACTTCCGCTCCATGATCTTAAATCGTTCATTACTCGTTTTATCATCCGACATAGCGTGATAAACGAACAGTCTCGGCAAGTAGAATAAGGCTGCAAACCATGTCACTACAAATATAATATGAAAGGCT
>DAOUSV010000186.1 GCA_030627065.1 Piscirickettsiaceae bacterium
AATCCCAGTATTGAGTCTAGTGTTAAGTTTCTTAAAAAGACGACGTGGGCCTGTGAGAGAGTTGAGGCTTTCTATTTGTATGAATTTAAAAACTTACCTAAAGTATCTTCCGAACAGTTCTCATTGTCTCCTAGGGAGCGGGTTATTCCAGAAGACCAAACGCCAGGTGAGCCTGCCGAGCTGAATTTGGACGATGCTGAGCTGTTACGCGAAGAACGTGTAGCGAAAGCGGCGGCATATGATCAAGCTGCAGGACGTGGCTCGATCTCAGGTAAAAGAGATGGCACTCAACGAGATCGGCACGCAGTTAGTGGCGATAATAGTGATAGGAAGCCAAAGTCTAAGCAGGAATCGTTAGACGCTCCTGATTCATCTATTGAGGGCGCTAAAGACCCTTGGGCAAAATGGAAAGATAAATCTAAGTAGGAAACATCAATAAAATCAGGGGCTGCCAGCTTGATGTTTGATAGAAGTAAGCCGGCACCCCGATAGTCTAAATAGCGTATTATTTTTGTGAGTAACGGTCAAAACGCGAAATATATTCATCTATATTTTGTTCAAACATCTCTGCGAAGCGTTGTGTGAAGTATTGTATCGCTTCTGCTTTCTCTGCTTGCAACTTCTCAGCACTGTCTACTGAACGGGCTACGCTAAACGCATTAAAGCGCGCGGCAGAAAATATAATTGATGTATTAACATCATCTACCGAGCTATCTGTAACTTGTTGGTTTGCAACAGCAATAAACTCATCGGCACGTTGTTGAAATGTCATTGTAGTAGGTGATTCTTCACTCATTATTATTCTCTCAATATTATTGTTTAGTTTAAATTTATTTTTGGTATTTATTAGAGCCGGTGACATGATATCAGGTGTGGGCTTCTTTGGAGTATCAATGAAGCCTTACTCGATTTGTTTCTTAATTTATATAGAACACCTTGGGCGATTCCATTTAGAGTCACTAGACTAAAACCGAATAAAGCAGTCAATTTTTAATGGCATGACTTTACGCATCGCTATGTTAGAATGGTGGGCTAAATTCCCTCAGTCCTACAAGCGAACCCCATCATGTTACGACTCAATGAAATAAAAGTGGCCCTCGACCATAAAGAAGATGACTTAATTGATGCTATTATCGATAAGCTGGCGATAAATCGCGATGATTTGTTAAGTTTTACCATTTTTAAACGTAGTCATGATGCCCGTAAAAAAAGTAACATCTTATTAATTTATCAATTAGATGTTGTGCTTAAGCATGGTGTTGAAGATTCCGTTTTAGAACAGTTTTCACAACAGTCTTTTGTTAAAGTCAGCCCTGATACTAGCTATCACTTTGTCGCTCAAGCTGAAGACGGTTTCCCAAATAAAGAACAACAGCGTCCCATTATTGTTGGGTTTGGTCCATGTGGCATTTTAGCCGCCTTAGTGTTGGCTCAAATGGGCTTGAAGCCGATTGTTTTAGACCGAGGACAGGATGTAAAACAACGCACTAAAGATACATGGGACTTATGGCAGAAAGGTAAGTTAAATACCGAATCTAATGTGCAGTTTGGCGAAGGTGGCGCGGGTACATTCTCTGATGGCAAGCTCTATAGCCAAGTCAAAGATAAGCGTTTTCTAAGTAGAAAAGTGCTAACTGAATTTGTTAAAGCAGGCGCACCCGACGAGATATTGGTCGAGAGTAAGCCTCATATCGGCACATTTAAACTCGTTAGCATGGTCGAAAAAATGCGCGAAGAAATTATCGCTTTAGGTGGTGAAATTCATTTTGGTCAAAAGGTTGAGACGATTCATCGTGAACATAATTCTGATGATAGCGGTCAAATCACTGGGCTAACACTGAGTAATGGCGAAACGATGCATAGCCGACACATTGTTTTAGCTATTGGCCACAGCGCCCGAGATACGTTTGAAATGCTGTTGGAATATGGCGTTTATATTGAATCTAAACCTTTTTCTATCGGCTTTCGTATTGAACATCCGCAATCGGTTATTGATAAAGCCCGTTTTGGTGAGAATGCTGGCAACCCGATCTTAGGTGCTGCAGATTACCATTTGGTTCATCACTGCAAAGGCGGCCGAAGTGTTTACAGCTTTTGCATGTGCCCTGGCGGTACTGTTGTAGCGGCGACTTCTGAAGAAGGTAGTGTCGTCACCAATGGCATGTCGCAATACTCTCGTAATGAACGCAATGCTAATGCTGCTATTGTGGTTGGTATTGATCCTGAACAAGATTACCCAGAACATGTCTTATCTGGTATTGATTTACAAAGAGATTTAGAAAAACTAGCCTATAAGTTAGGTGGCGGTGATTATAAAGCGCCCGCTCAACTTGTTGGTGACTTTTTACAAGATAAACCATCAACAGAACTAGGCGATGTTACCCCGTCCTACAAACCGGGTGTAACTTTAGGCGATTTATCTAAAGCTTTGCCTGATTTTGCTATTAAAGCGATTCGAGAAGCAATTCCTGCATTCAATCAAAAAATTGCTGGTTATGCAATGAAGGATGCTGTATTGACTGGTGTTGAAACTCGAACTTCATCACCAATCTGTATCAGACGTGACAAGAGCTTCCAAAGCATTAATACCTCAGGACTCTACCCTGCTGGCGAAGGTGCTGGCTATGCTGGCGGTATATTATCGGCTGCTATTGATGGTATTAAAGTCGCTGAAGCAGTTGCAAAAAGTATTCTTTTAGACACTGAAAGCTAAGTCAACTGGTGGGTTCTGATATTTTATTTAAATCCTAAGGTAACTTAGGATTTAATTTTGGACTAAAAAAAGGCATCCGAAGATGCCTTAATCCATTTAGAAATGTAGGTAATGCTTTTTCAATGTTTTAGTTACTTCCCAAACGCTTTTTAAGCCATCAGGAAAAATAACATAATCACCCGGTACGATAGTCACTGGTGTGCCGCCATCTGGAGTAACAACAATTTCACCTTCTAAGATGAATGAACGTTCACTTTTACCGTCAAAATCAAGACGAAATT
>DAOUSV010000090.1 GCA_030627065.1 Piscirickettsiaceae bacterium
TTGGTGGAGCTAGACGGGTTCGAACCGTCGACCTCTTCACTGCCAGCGAAGCGCTCTCCCAGCTGAGCTATAGCCCCCTGTGGAAGCTGCAACCCCCGAAAGGAAGCGCATACTATAAGGATTTCACTTTTAGCTGTCAATCAATTATTTAAAAAAAATACAGAGAGGACGTTTCTCCCACGGAAGTGATGACTTAAGATGTTAATTAATCAAATTAAAACAATCATATAAGTTGTTGATGCATATTGTTTGGCAATGTTTATGTATTAAAAAATCATGCTTTATTTGATGTGATGTCATTAATATGCGATAAATTAGTCATTATATTGATGTTCGAGTTAGTCTGGTTCTAGGCTGAAACGACGCCTTGAGGATAGTCATGCGCAAACTGATACTTTTATCTGCAGTCACATTGTATTGTTACGGAACGATAGCTGCTGCTGAGGCAAGCTGGCAACATTGTGCCTCGACGAGTGATGTCGGTTTTTTACCTACTTTTACTAATTCGGAAGGTTCTGAGGTGGATGTTAAAGCAGATAACGTTCAGCTTGTGGAGGAGGGGACGTCTGTCTTCACCGGGAATGTTGAAGTGATGAGAGCCGGTCAGGAGCTTAAATCAAACCGAGCAACCTATAATCAGTTATCAGGCAATGTAACAGCGCAAGGTAATGTTCAATTACGCGATAGTGAAATAATCCTTAATGCTGAGCAAGCTGAGTGGGATTTGTCTAAGGATGAAGGTAGTTTGATTGACGCTGATTACCGTTTGCGTGAAAGTCATGCTCGAGGTGAAGCTAGTCATGTGTTTCGGGAGGGCATATCACGAACTAAACTGAAAGGTGGAACCTACACAACCTGTCCTGCTGGTGATGATGCTTGGCTATTATCTGCTTCAAATGTGAATTTAAATCATGATGAGGCGGTTGGTGTTGCTCGTAATGTTGTCGTACGATTAGGAGGTGTCCCTCTTTTTTATACGCCGTATTTAAGCTTTCCACTCAATGATGAGCGTAAGTCGGGCTTTTTGACACCTATTATAGGCAGCAGTGATGAAACTGGCTTTGATGTGAGTGCACCATATTATTGGAATATCTCTCCGAATAAAGACCTTACATTCACGCCGCGTTATATGTCTGAACGTGGTTTGATGTTACGTAGTGATTTCCGTTATTTGTATGAACAAGCCTCTGGTAAGTTAGATGTTGGATTTTTAGCAAGTGATAATCTAAATAATGATGGGGATGATGTTAACCCTTACTATAATGAAGACCGAAAGCATTTTTCTTGGCAGCATAGCAGTCGATTATCTTCACGTTGGAATGCTAATGTTGATTATAACTATGTATCTGACAATGCATATCTAGAGGACTTTTCTTCCAACCTAAGCTTAACGAGCACTACGCACATTAATCGAAAATTAGATGTTTCTTATAATGGCGATGTATGGGATTTTACGGGGCGATTACAGGGCTATCAAACATTAACTGATATTACGAAGCCTTATCAACGACTACCTCAATTATTATTACGCGGTTCTTTGCCTGATCAATTTATGGGGATGACCTATAGCTTGAAAACAGAGTATGTTGCTTTTGACCATTCTACTGCTATTGATGGTGAGCGCGTTGATATAGAACCATCGGTTAGTTTGCCATGGGCATCAGCAGCGGCATTTGTTACACCACGAATTGCATTACATCATACGCGCTATGATTTAGATGATAGTGTCGTTATTGGTGGAGATAAAACACCAACGAGAACATTGCCAGTGGCAAGTCTTGACAGTGGTTTGTTTTTTGAACGTGAAACGTCTTTTTGGAATACAAGCTATATCCATACATTAGAGCCCCGCGCTTTCTATCTTTACGTTCCTGAGCGTGACCAATCAGATATTCCTGTTTTTGACAGTAGTTTACGAACATTTACTATGGGGCAGCTATTTTCTTACGATAGATTTTCAGGAACAGATCGTGTTGGTGATACTAATCAATTGTCATTAGCATTAACATCAAGAATTATTGACCAAAAAACAGGGCGTGAACGTTTTCGTGCAAGTTTGGGGCAAATTCAATATTTTAGTGATCGTGATGTCACGCTGAGAGCGAATGGAGAGCCTGAAACGCAATCTGATTCTGATATGGTGGCTGAAATAGTCGCTTCTATAGCCAAAGACTGGACTGTTCGTGGTGAAATTCAATGGGATACACATGGTGATACTTCAAATATGTCCGCTTTGCAATTACGTTATCGAGGAGACAACGGACGATTATTAAATGTATCGCACCGTTATCGTCGAGATGGCGTTTCAACAATAGCGGGTCTAGAACAAGTTGACATTTCAGCCCGGATGCCTTTCAATCGTCAGTGGAGTATAGTTGGGCGCTGGTATCATTCATTGAAAGATAATAAAACGCTAGAAGGTTTGGCGGGTATTGAATATGAAAGTTGTTGTTGGGCGGCGCGATTAGTGGCAAGAAATTATATTAATGATGTGTCAGATAATGATCGTAATTTAGCAATATTCCTCCAATTGGAATTAAAAGGCCTAGGTAACTTTGGTCAAAAAACGGAAACATTATTAGAGCGTAGTATTTTAGGGTATGGTTCATAAGTCAAATCACCCCACCGATTTATATATATCGACCTAATGTTGTTAATTAACATATTTTATATTGTGTATTTCTTTTATAATACGTGATATTACTCCCGTTTATTACGCAGGTTCTTCATGATTAAAGTTCTATTATTCTCTCTTTTAATGGTAAGTTCCGCCTGGGCTGAGCCTTTAGACCGAATTGTTGCCGTGGTTAATGACGAGGTTCTTCTTGAAAGTGAACTCATTGAAATGGAAGGCACTGTGCGTCAGCAGTTACGCCAACGTAATGCCGCAACGCCACCTAAAGATATTTTGCGTAAGCAGGTGTTAGAACGGCTAATTATTCAGAAAGTACAAATTCAAAAAGCATCGAGAGTCGGTATCCGCGTGGGTGATGATGCTCTTAATGCGGCGTTACGTCAGATCGCTGATAATAATAAGATGACATTACGTGAGTTCAGTAATGTCTTACGAGACGATGGTTTTGATTTTGGTGATTTTAGAGAAACAATTCGAGAAGAAATGATTATCAGCCGCTTACGTAAACGTTTGGTTGAGGATAAAGTAACAGTTTCTGATCGGGAGATTGATAGCTTTGTAGCAACTCAAATAGCACAAGGCGGGGCTGAAGAGGCTTATCATTTACTGCATATCTTGATTAGTGTGCCAGAAGCCGCATTGCCAGAACAGGTTCAAGCTGCACAAGACAAGCTGGCCAAAGTTCAAGTATTATTGAGTGATGGTGTTGATTTTTCAGAAGTAGCAGCGGGCTATTCCGATGGTCAGAATGCATTGGAAGGTGGTGACTTAGGTTGGCGTAAACAAGGGGAACTACCTAGTTTATTTGCAGGAGTTGTCCCACAATTAGCCATTTCAATGGTCAGTGATGTTCTTCGTAGTGGCAGTGGTTTTCATTTGGTTAAACTTGCCGACAAAAAGAGTGAAGAAATACACTTGGTCAAACAGACCTTAGCGAGTCATATCTTAATTAAAACCAATGAACTTACCAGTGATGAAGATGCTGAAAAACGTTTAAACTCTTTACGCGAACGCATTATAAATGGTGATAACTTTGCAGAATTGGCACGTTCAAATTCAGATGATACTGGCTCAGCAATTGAAGGCGGTAGTCTTGGCTGGAGTAGTACCGGTGCAATGGTGCCGGAGTTTGAAGAAAAAATGAATGCATTAGAAGCTGGAGAAGTTGGTGATGTATTTAAAAGTCGTTTTGGATGGCATTTAATCAAAGTGATTGAACGCCGTGAAGAAAATATGGCAGAAGAATTTAAGCGAATGAAAGCGCGTGGACAAATTCGTCAACGGAAAATCGCAGAAGACTTAGAAAGCTGGTTACGCCAGTTACATGATGAAGCCTATATTGAGTACCGTAATAATTGAATAAATGTCCACGGGTCGTTATAACATCTGGTGAGCCTGCAGGCATTGGCCCCGATCTTTGTATCCAACTAGCTAAGACCCAGCAACCATGTGAATTACTCATTATTGCTGACCCTGAATTGTTACAGCAACGAGCGGATATTCTAGGTATAGCTATTACGCTTGAACAAGCAGATCTGGCACAAAAATCACAGGTAGTTCCTGAGAATGTAATACGCTATATCCCAGTTGACTTAGCAGTAAAGAGTCAGGCTGGGAACTTAGACCGTCGTAATGCAGAATATGTGTTAAATACATTACAAACGGCCCTTGATGGCTGTTTATTGAATCAGTTTGATGCCATGGTTACAGCGCCTGTCCATAAAGGCATTATTAATGAAGCAGATAGTGTTTTTACGGGACATACTGAGTTTTTAGCTGATGGTGCAGGTATTGATAAGGTCGTTATGATGTTAGCGACACCGTCATTACGCGTAGCGTTGGTGACTACGCACTTACCTTTGATTGAAGTCAGTCCTGCGATTACTCAGCAATCATTAACGCAAGTTATTGAAATTATTCAACAGAGTTTTACAATACAATTTGGTCTTAAACAACCACGTATCGCAGTTTGTGGTTTAAACCCTCATGCAGGTGAAGGTGGCCACCTTGGCAGTGAAGAAATTGATGTCATTATTCCTGTTATTGAACGCTTAAAACAACAAGGATTAAATGTGTCAGGGCCGTGGCCTGCGGATACGGTATTTGTTAAAGAGAAACTACAAGACTTTGACGTTATTTTAGCGATGTATCACGATCAAGGTCTACCGGTGTTAAAGCATCAAGGTTTTGGCCAAGCAGTTAATGTGACTCTAGGCTTGCCCTTTATTCGAACCTCCGTTGATCATGGAACTGCATTAGATCTAGTCGGTACAGGCAAAGCAACAACAACAAGTTTACAGGCGGCTATTGATATGGCTGTGGACATGATAAAAATAAGGTGAATTAATGGCAAAATCAAGACTATATCCTGCGGCAAAAAAACGATTTGGGCAGAACTTTTTACACGACGATCAAATTATTGCTGATATTGTGGCTGCAGTAGATCCACAAGATGGTCAGCATATGGTTGAAATAGGCCCAGGACGTGGTGCATTAACATTGCCATTACTACAGCGGAGCCAACGGCTCGATGTAATTGAGCTTGATCATGATTTAGTGCCATTATTGCAACAAAAACTAATTGAATATGAGCAGTTATCTATTCATCAAGCCGATGCTCTGTCTTTTGATTATTCAACATTAGTGACTGAAAATGAAAAGTTACGAATTATAGGTAATTTGCCTTATAACATTACGACACCTTTGTTATTCCATTTGCTAGAACAATCATCTTATATTGATGACATGTGCTTTATGTTGCAAGAAGAAGTTGTTGATAGGATTTGTGCGCAACCTGGTTCTAAAACATATGGTCGACTTAGCATTATGGTGCAATACCAATGCGAAGCTGTAAAACTGTTTGTTGTACCTGCAGAAGCTTTTGAACCTATTCCTAAAGTAGAATCGGCTATTATTTACCTACGACCAAGGGCTGATTTTATAGGTGGTGCCATCCCCATTAAAGCACTAAATACGATTGTATTAAAAGCCTTCTCGCAGCGTCGAAAAACCATTGCTAACACACTGAAAAACATGGTTTCTCCTGGTGATTTACAAGCTGATAACATTGATTTAAAGCAGAGGCCTGAGACAATTAGTATTGAACAATATGTGGCTATTACACGTAGATGGCTAGCCAAAACAGAGCAAAGTGATAATTAAACTAATTAAATTTGTGTTCAAGCCCAAAAATGCAATACAGCCATAAAGTATGATGTTTATTTGAGTCGATAGTTGAAAATGGGAAGAAGTGTCTTGACACCTTGTTTTTGCTGTAGTTATATACTCACTTCCAATGGAGTGCTGGTAGCTGGATATGGCTGTTGGGATAATAACTACTATAAATAATAATGAGGAATTATATTGTGAATAAATCTGAATTGATTGATGCAATTGCAACTGCAGCTGATATTTCAAAAGCAAAAGCAGCATTAGCTGTTGACGGAATGACTGGAGCAATCACTGGTGCATTAAGCAGCGGCGATCAAGTGACTTTAGTTGGCTTCGGTACATTCTCTGTACGCGACCGTGCTGCACGCACAGGCCGTAACCCACGTACTGGTGAAGAAATTCAAATTAAAGCAGCAAAAATACCTGCTTTTAAAGCTGGTAAAGCTTTAAAAGATGCTGTAAACTAGCGTTTTTTTCTGGGGTGTTTAGCTCAGCTGGGAGAGCATCGCCCTTACAAGGCGAGGGTCGGGGGTTCGATCCCCTCAACACCCACCAGAAAA
>DAOUSV010000151.1 GCA_030627065.1 Piscirickettsiaceae bacterium
CTTGCTTTACACAGGTAATCGAGGCATGGGGGCATTAGAATTTATGCCTGCTATTTCAGGTGCTGAAACAAAAAATGAACAGTTGGAATTAAACTCACTGGTTGGAATGGCTCAGCAGATTATCGATAAACGCTCCAATCTAATCACTGATATTACGCCTGAAGAGGCTAACAATGCCGAGATGTCAGCTTTGTTTCAAGTCGGAACGTCTGCAGGTGGGGCAAGAGCCAAAGCCTTAATAGCGATTAATAAAGACAGAACTCAATTACGCTCAGGTCAAACCGATGCACCAGCGGGTTTTGAACATTATTTATTAAAATTTGATGGCGTAGAAGAACACAAAATTAATAGTGAAGTCTTTGGCGATCCTAAAGGCTTCGGGCGTATGGAATATGCTTATTACCTCATGGCTATTGATGCTGGGGTGGCCATGTCTCACTCTGAATTATTAATGGACGGTGAGAGGGCGCATTTTATGACCCAGCGCTTTGATCGTATCGGCAATAATAAATGCCATATGATTTCATTGTGCGCTTTAGATCATGCCGATTATAAAAATCCTGGAAGTTATAGTTATGAGCAGCTGTTAGCCGTCGCTAGACAATTAAGGCTACCAAGGCAAGATGCGATAGAAATATTTCGGCGGATGGTGTTTAACGTTATCGCCCGTAATCATGATGATCATACAAAAAACACCGCTTTTTTATTAACCGATATGAACAGCACATGGAAATTAGCGCCTGCTTTTGATATAGCTTACAGCTATAAAAAAGACTCGCCGTGGGTTAATGCGCATCAAATGTCATTAAATGGCAAACGAGATGGGTTTTCTCGGGAAGATTTAATGGCAGTTGCGGGCTTAATTGGTAATTTTAATAAACAAGCTGAGCAAATTATTGATCAGGTTATACAGGTTGTATCAGGCTGGCAGCACTATGCAGACAAGGCAGGCGTGTTTGAGCCATTAATGAACGAAATTCAATTAAACCATCGTTTGAAAATTTAGAATCTGAGGGATTATGCAAGTAGATCAATTAATTAAAGGTATTAGCGCTAAATTTGAGCAAAGCCGTTTGGTGTTTTGGTATGACCCTGAAGAAAGTTTTAAAGAGGCGGTGTCTACGTTAGTACTTGAAGGAATCACTGTTTTGAATATGTCAGAGCAATCTTTATTTGAAACCAAAAAACGTTTGGAATTAGATGAACCTGAGCAGTCGTTTTTATTGTATTTTCCTCATGCAGAGCCTGAAGCTGATCGGGACTGGCTGTTAGATATTCGTTTATATAGTGAACAATTCTTTGCTGATGTAAGTTCGATTTTACTCAATGAACTAGGTATTCCTAAAATGGCGTTACGCAGCCATATACGGCAGAGACAGTCGTTTTTTAGTAGTAAGCAACGGTTGGCTTCTTTAAAGCGCTTTGTTACTGAGAACGAAGATGAGGTTTCTTTAGACAGGAAGATGATTGCGGTATTAACCAAAGCGGAATCAGCGTCGTTAACGGATATTCTATTTCAACTGGTCAAAGATTATGCTGAGGCTTTAGCATCAGAGAATAAGGCCGTCGGCTTAATAGATCAGCTCGATAAATTTAAACTAACAGATTCATTATGGACTGAGTTAGGAGTCCAATTTAGCTATGAGAGTAGCAAGCCTTCTTTAGCAGATTTCATCCTAAAATTATTCTGTACAGAGCTATGGAGCCAAATCGAAACAACGGATCGGGATTGGTTATTGAATAATGTGTTAAAGACAGGTGCAGGAAAGGCGACTGCATTAGCTTTTATGACAGGCTGGCGAGATAGTCGTAGTTTTGCAGAAGCACATGATGTGATTGCAAAGCAAATCAGTGGTCAATTAGAAGTGGAATCACGCTGTCGGGATTATCACCCAGTCCAATTAGTCGAGTGTGAAACCTTTGAAGTGATTGAGCAAGCTATTATTCGTGGTCTTGTGAATGATTTATTGGATGTCAGCCGGCGTTTAGATCGTGTGCAATTTGATCATATCTTATCGCGACGTTTAGTGAGCCATTGGTGTGTATCGCGGCCAGAGTATACGGCTATTTATGAAGCTTTACGTCAAGCTGAGCGCTTATTATATTTACGTCAGCAATATGTTGATGGTTTTCATTATGACTCCGCTAAGGCGATGTATAGCGCTTATGTAAGTGAGCTTTACTTGTTTGATCAAGCTTATCGTTTGTTTAATGAAAATGTGGCTGCCGTTCTAAGTAAAGGTTCTGATGTATTACGTCAGCTTGATGAGGAAATAGAGAATCTCTATACCCATTGGTATTGTTATGAAATAGGTCTGGCATGGGATAGGCAGTTAGAGAATGAAAAGTGCATAGAAAAATGGAAAATAGAAGGCGTTCCACAGCAACATCAATTCTATAAACAACAGGTCGAGAAGCACCTTAAAAGCAAACAGATTAAGCGTGTCTTCGTTATTATTTCGGATGCGTTACGGTATGAAGTCGCGCATGAATTAGCGTTTAGTATTAATGGCGGGAAACGCTTTAAAGCGGAATTAAATACGCAATTAGGTGTATTACCCAGTTATACCCAATTAGGGATGGCGGCATTATTACCGCATGAAGCATTGTCTTATGGTGCTGGGCAAAGTGCTGTTGTCTTTGCTGATGAACAATCTACGCAAGGCTTAGATAAGCGTAATGCCATTTTAGCGAAAGTAAAAGGTATGGCGGTGAGTGCAAAGGTATTGACTGCTTGGAGTAATGAAGAGGGACGCGAGAAGGTTCGTGATGCCGAAGTGGTGTATATCTATCACGATACGATTGATGCCATTGGAGATAAGTTACCGACGGAAGAGAAAACCTTTGAAGCTTGTCGTGATGCCATTAATGAATTAAAAGACTTAGTGGGTCGGGTCATTAATCGGTTAAATGGTAGTCGTGTCTTAGTCACTGCTGATCATGGGTTTTTATTCCAACAAAAAGCCTTATCTGAAGCGGATAAAACCGTGTTAGCTGATAAGCCAAGTGGAACCATTGAAGCCAAGAAACGCTATATTATTGGCGATCATCTTAATGCTGATCCAGCTTGCTGGAAAGGAAAGATTGCTGATACCGCTAATGGTTCTGGTGACACTGAGTTTTTAATTCCTAAAGGCGCACAACGATTCCATTTTGTTGGTGGCTCCCGTTTTGTGCATGGTGGGGCTATGTTGCAAGAGATATGTGTTCCGGTGATTTCTATTGTCGCTTTACGCGGTGAGAAAATGGTGCGGAATGAAAAACAGCCCGTGGGTATTGTCGTGAAAAGCCAGCCGATTAAGGTGGCCAATAATATCGATAAGATCAGCTTTATTCAGACCGATGCCGTTGATGATCAACATATTGCGCGGCAAGTGGACATTTTTATTATTGATAGTGACGGTCAAGAGGTTTCCAGCCGTGAAACCTTAAACTTCGACAGCCAAAGCACGTCGATGGATGAGCGTACCCGAGATGCACGTTTAAAACTGATTGGATCGCAATTTAATCGTCATGCATCGTATACATTGGTATTAGAAAATACCACGACACAAACCCGCTATAGTCAGTATGCCGTCACCATTGATTTAGCCTTTCAGGATGACTTTTTCTAATGAGTAGTGAATTAATGAATGACAGTATTAATAAAGAAGAGAAAGATCGGGAAGATTTAGATACCTTATTAAATCGCCACTTTAAAGGACGGGTGGTTAGAAAGGATCTAACGAAGCAACTTAAAGAAGGGGCGAATGTTCCTGTGTATGTACTGGAATATTTATTGGGGATGTACTGCGCTTCTGATGATGCTGAGGTGGTAGAGGAAGGCTTAGTCAATGTTAAAAAGATATTGGCGGAGAACTATGTGCGCCCTGATGAAGCGGAAAAAGTGAAATCACTGATTCGCGAACGTGGCACGTATAAAGTTATTGATAAAGTCAGTGTAAAGCTCAACCAGAACAAAGATATTTATGAAGCGAATCTCTCTAATTTAGGGCTTAAGGATGCCTTTGTACCAGTGGGGATCGTTAAGGAAAACGAAAAACTATTCATGGGTGGTATTTGGTGCATTATCACCGTGCAGTATTTCTTTGAAGAAGGACAAAAAGCCTCGCCATTTTCTATTGCGACGCTAAAGCCTATTCAAATGCCCAATA
>DAOUSV010000122.1 GCA_030627065.1 Piscirickettsiaceae bacterium
CGTTTTGGCAAGAAAAATGATGATGTTGAGCTGACTAAAAGTAATATATTATTAATCGGCCCAACAGGTAGTGGTAAAACACTATTAGCTGAGACTTTAGCTAGACAATTGAATGTACCTTTTACAATGGCTGATGCAACAACGTTGACTGAAGCAGGTTACGTTGGTGAAGATGTTGAAAATATCATCACTAAACTCTTGCTCAAGTGTGATTATGACGTTGATAAAGCCGAAACAGGTATTGTTTACATCGATGAAATTGATAAGATTTCTCGTAAATCAGACAATCCATCAATTACTCGTGATGTTTCAGGTGAAGGTGTTCAACAAGCCTTATTAAAGTTAATTGAAGGTACTGTTGCTTCAATTCCACCTCAAGGTGGTCGTAAACATCCACAACAAGAATTTTTACAAGTTGATACCAGTAAGATTCTCTTTATTTGTGGTGGTGCCTTTGCGGGTTTGGATAAGGTTATTAATAACCGATCACATAAAGGTGGAATTGGTTTTTCTGCTGATGTTAAGCCTGTTGATAGTACAATATCGGTTAGTGATGTATTAAAAGTCGTAGAGCCTGAAGATCTAATTCAATATGGGCTAATTCCTGAGTTTGTTGGTCGCTTGCCAGTTGTAGCGACATTGAATGAGCTTGATGAAGAAGCATTAGTGCAGATTTTGACCGAGCCTAAAAACTCATTAGTTAAGCAATATCACAAACTATTTGAACTAGAAGATGTAAATCTTGAGTTTAGACAAGATGCGTTACAGGCGATTGCTAAGAAAGCAATGGAACGTAAAACTGGCGCACGTGGTTTACGTTCGATTATCGAAAATGTACTGTTAGATACGATGTTTGATTTACCTTCTGTTGATGATGTGTCCAAAGTTGTTGTCGATGAAAATGTGATTAATGGTGAAAACTCTCCGATTCTGATTTATGAAGAACAAGCCAAAGAGTTAGCGGCTAGCGATAAATAAGCAGCACCACTTCCCAAAACGTACAATAAATACACTTATTTAAGCACCTTATTTTGTTGAGGTGCTTGAATTGTAGTGTTTTACTCCCCATATATCTCACATTACAAATTATTTTGCCGTATTTTGGCAAGAGATAGACTCACTAGAGGCTGGATTAAATGGAAAACCCAATAGAATCAACATCAATAGATAAACCTTTAGTCGCAGTTCCTGTTCTGCCATTGAGAGATGTTGTGGTGTACCCATTTATGGTTATCCCTTTATTTGTGGGTCGTGAACGTTCTATTAGTGCTCTAGAGTTTGCAACAGATGAAAACAAACAAATCCTTTTAGTGGCTCAAAAAGATTCAAGTGAAGAACAGCCTAAGATCGATAATTTGTTTGAGACGGGAACCTTAGCAAATATTTTACAGTTACTAAAATTGCCTGATGGCACAGTAAAAGTATTAGTAGAAGGTATTTCACGGGTTAAGATCTCATCATTTAATGATGACGAAGGCTATCTGAAGGCTGATGTTTCAGAGTTTGTCACTGAGCAACCTAGTGAGCGTGAAGCTGATGTATTAATGCGAACGTTGTTAGAACAGTTTGAGCAATACGTTAAATTAAATAAGAAAATCCCACCTGAAGTTATCTCTTCTTTATCAAGCATTAATGATGCTGATCGTATGGCTGATACTATTTCAGCACATATGACATTGAAGCTTGAAGATAAGCAATTATTATTAGAGATGGGTGATATAACTGCTCGAATCGAGAAGTTAATGGTGTTTCTTGAATCAGAAATCGATGTTCAACATATTGAAAAACGTATTCGCAGCCGCGTTAAAAAGCAAATGGAAAAAAGTCAGCGAGAATATTACCTAAATGAGCAAATGAAAGCTGTACAAAAGGAGCTAGGTGAAATAGATGAAGTATCTAATGAAACCGATGAGCTTGAAGAGCGAATTGCTAAATCGGGTATGACTGCAGAAGCGAAAACAAAAGCAGAGTCTGAATTAAAAAAATTAAAAATGATGTCGCCTATGTCGGCGGAAGCAACAGTTGTAAGAAGTTACATTGAATGTTTGACCGATGTGCCATGGAAAAAACGCTCTCGTGTTCATCAAGACTTGGAACGTGCTGAAAAAATATTAAATGAAGATCACTATGGTTTGGAAAAAGTAAAAGAACGAATTATTGAATATTTAGCCGTACAACAACGCGTTAAAAAGTCGAAAGGACCTATCATTTGCCTAGTAGGGCCGCCAGGTGTTGGTAAAACATCAGTGGCACAATCTATTGCGCGTGCGACAAATAGAAAATATACGCGAATGGCCTTAGGTGGCGTACGTGATGAAGCTGAAATTCGAGGTCATCGTCGTACCTATATTGGCTCAATGCCAGGTAGAGTGATACAAAACATTACAAAAACAGAAGTGCGCAATCCTCTGTTCTTGCTTGATGAAATTGATAAGATGGCACAAGATTTTAGAGGCGATCCAGCATCAGCTTTATTAGAAGTATTAGATCCTGAACAGAATGCTAAATTTTCTGATCACTATATGGAAGTGGAATATGACTTATCGGATGTCATGTTTGTTTGTACTGCTAATAGTTTAAATATTCCTGATGCATTACGTGACAGAATGGAAATTATTCATCTTTCAGGTTATACCGAAGATGAAAAACTCAATATTGCAATGAAATACTTATTGCCGAAAGCGCTGAAAGACAATGGACTGAAAGCGGGTGAAATTGAGATCCAATCTAATGCGGTATTAGAAGTTATTCGTCGCTATACACGTGAAGCCGGTGTGCGTAATTTACAACGTGATATTTCGAAGATTGCACGTAAGGTTGTTACTGAGATCTTACAAAAGAAATTAGTCGAAAAAGTAGTGGTATCGAAAGATAATCTTGAAGATTATCTTGGGGTTTATATTTACCAATATGGCCTTGCAGAAGATAGTGACCAAGTTGGTCAAGTAACAGGCTTAGCGTGGACAGAAGTGGGTGGTGAATTACTGACTATTGAAACCGCTGTGATGCCTGGTAAAGGTAAATCATCGTATACAGGTAAACTTGGCGATGTAATGCAAGAGTCTATTCAAGCTGCAACAACGGTTGTTCGTTCGCGCTCTAAGGACTGGGGAATTGCCGCTGATTTTATGCAAAAACATGATCTACATATTCATGTACCAGAAGGCGCAACACCAAAAGATGGTCCTAGTGCCGGTGTCGGAATGTGTACTGCTATTGTATCTGCAATTACAGGAATTCCTGTGAAGGCAAATGTTGCCATGACAGGGGAAATAACATTACGTGGTGAAGTGTTAGCCATTGGTGGTCTAAAAGAGAAGTTACTTGCGGCGGCACGAGGCGGTATTGATACGGTACTTATTCCTCATGAGAATGTTAAAGACCTGAAAGATATCCCGGATAATATTAAGCAGGACTTAACTATCATTCCTGTACGCTGGATCACTGAAGTTTTAGAAAATGCTTTACGTACCAAGCCTTTGCCGAAAGAAGCTGATGAAAAAGTGATAACAAGTGACAAAACAAGCTATCATGAAGTGAGTACTGAAAGCCGACATTAAATAATAAGGGTTCATAACAATGACAGATATTATTAAACAGCGATTAATTGGTGCATTACTGTTGTTAATAGTCATTGTGGCAGTGGCTTCATTTCTAATTACAAAGGCCAGCTATGATAACGAAGAGCAAAGTGAAGTTGTTGAAGAGCCTGAGTTTATATCTTCGATTGAACCTTTAATTGTCGATATTATTGAGTCGGAACAAGAAATATTAGTTGATCCTCATCAGTTAGAAAAGCAAGAAAATAATGTTGAAGTAACTGACAAGGTAACAGATGCTTTGCCAACGCCAGACAGTAATCTTGCACAGTTATGGATTATTCAATTAGGTAGCTTCGGAGTCAAAGAAAATGCGCAGCTGTTAAATGAAAAGTTAAGGAAGCTTGGCTTTGATTCTAAAATAGAGCATCAAGGTACTAACTATCGAGTTCGCATTGGCCCAGAAGCAGATAAACAGCTGATAGATAACATAGCAGTTAAGATCTCAAAGCAGTTTAAAATAAAGCCTCAAATACTTTCATTTAAACCGTAAAAATATCTGGGGTGAACTGTAGCATTCTGGTAAAATCATTCCTTTAAAAATACAAGCGAGTAGTGTGTTAAATAATGATTTGGGTTGATTATGTAATTATCGGCATTATTGTATTCTCATCGAGTATTAGTATTGTTCGCGGTTTTATCAAAGAAGTTCTTTCTCTTGTTAGCTGGGCTTTGTCTTTTTGGGTAGCATTAACATTTTCTCCACACTTATCTACCTTATTAACTGACTATATTGCGAGTCCATCGCTACGGTTATTTGCTGCATTTTTTGCATTATTTATTGTGACCTTAATTATTGGTGCATTAATTAATCATCTGATTTCAACCCTGGTTGAAAAAACGGGCTTAACAGGTACTGACCGTGCATTAGGTGTCATTTTTGGATTATTGCGTGGTGCGGCAATTGTTATATTATTAGTACTTCTTGCTGGTGCAACGCCTATGCCAAGTGATGATTGGTGGCAAAATTCGGTATTGATTGAACATTTCGTAAAGCTAGCCATTTGGGCGCGCGACCTTTTACCTGCAGATCTTGCAGAATATATACATTTTAGTTAGGGGCTAATAGGCAATATTATGTGTGGGATTATTGGTATAGTTGGAAAGTCAGAAGTTAATCAGATGCTTTATGATGGTTTAACGGTTATTCAACATCGTGGTCAAGATGCCGCGGGTATTGTGACTTGTGATGAAAATGGCCAATTGTTTTTACGTAAAGATAATGGCTTGGTAAAGGATGTTTTTCATACTCGCCATATGTTGCGCTTAAAAGGCAATATGGGGATAGGGCATATTCGTTACCCAACAGCAGGGTGTTCAACATCGGCAGAAGCACAACCTTTCTATGTTAACTCACCCTTTGGTATTTCGTTGGCGCACAACGGAAATCTTACCAATACCAAACAATTGAAAAAAGAACTATTTGAAAGCGATCGTCGCCACTTAAATACAGATTCTGACTCTGAAGTTTTACTTAATATCTTGGCGAATGAGTTACAAAAAACAAGTCGATTAAAGCCTGAGTTTGATGATGTTTTTGGAGCAGTGACACAATTGCATAAACGCTGCAAAGGTGCTTATGC
>DAOUSV010000009.1 GCA_030627065.1 Piscirickettsiaceae bacterium
CGTAAACTGCTGCTTTAATTTCACTTGCCATTATTATTTCTCCGCCGTATTCATTAGCGCACTCATATTTTTCAAGTAAGGACCAAAGCCATGAGCACCCAACCAATAATTCACTAAGTTTGATACACCGGTACTGGTGAGTGTTGCACCTGAAAGGCCATCAACTTTATGTACAGCATCGGCCATTTTAAAATCAACATGACCCCGAATGACTTTGATTTTTAACTCGCCATTATCATTGAAAGCTTTTTTACCTTGCCATAGATTGCGCCATCTAGGGTTATCAACTTCACCACCTAAACCTGGTGTTTCAGCATGGGCATAGAATTGTAGTCCGCCAATGGTATTAAAGTCGCCTTCAAATGAGATGAAGCCATATAAGGTCGACCACAAGCCATAACCATGAATAGGTAATACCGCTTGTTTAATCTTATCGCCATCCTTCAAAAGATATACTTTGGCTAACTTTGCACGTCGACTGATACCTGCAATATCTTGCTCTGATGTTAATGTCACATTCTGTTCAGGATTGCCTGCCGCTTTACGCTGCTCATAAGTAGCAGGATCTGCATCTGAATATTCACCTGTTTCAAGATCAACCAGTTTGACTTCAAACTGCTCGAACAAGCTATTAACATCAGCCTCTTCCGTTAATAATCCTGATACGGCTAAAATATTCTTCTTAATATCAGCGGCTTTATTGGCCTGTTGTAGTGGCTTAAACATTACGGCAGAGGTTGATACTAAGATCGAACATACTAAACACAATGCTACTGCTACAAAAACTGTCTTTTTAGGATTGTCATTTGGCAAGCTCAATATGCCGCGAATAAGTCCTTGTTTTTTATTATCACTCATAAGATCAACTTCGCTCCAATCTGCGTTTAACATTGGCTCGCACAACAAAGTAATCGATCAATGGTGCAAAGAGATTGGCAAATAGAATTGCCAGCATAATACCTTCTGGGAAGGCTGGATTAATGACACGAATTAATACAGTCATAAAGCCTATTAATAAACCATAAATCCATCGGCCTTTATTGGTCATAGCGGCAGAAACAGGATCTGTTGCCATAAAGATCATACCGAAAGCAAAGCCACCTAAGGTTAAATGCCAATACCAAGGTAAGGCAAACATCGGATTGGTATCGCTGCCAATGAGGTTAAATAAGAGACTGGTTACTACCATGCCGAAGAACACCCCGAATATTATTCGATAGGATGCAACGCGGGTGTAGAGCAAAAATCCAGCACCTAACAAGCACGCTAAAGCAGATGTTTCGCCGAGAGAACCTTGCATAACGCCAAGGAATGTTTGAGTCCAAGTGAAGCCCGCATTGGTAATTGCTTCCAAGCCGCCTGCTGCACCTAGTGCTAATGGTGTCGCACCAGTAAAACCATCAATGGCGGTCCAAACTGCATCACCTGACATTTGAGCTGGATAGGCAAAGTATAAAAATGCACGTCCAGTTAATGCAGGATTTAAGAAGTTTTTACCTGTACCACCAAAGACTTCCTTACCTAGAACAACACCGAAAATAATACCTAAAGCAACCTGCCATAAAGGCGTAGATGCTGGCATTATCAGGGTATATAACATTGATGTAACTAAGAAACCTTCATTAACCTCATGGTTACGCACTGCGGCAAAAAGTACTTCAAATGTACCGCCAGCAATAAGGGTGGTCAGATAGATCGGTAAGAAATACAATAAGCCATGAAGCATGCTGGCAGAGATACTATTAGGATCAAAGCCAATACCAAGGTAATTTAAAACTGAACCGCGCCAGCCATCAAGTGATGTCATACCAAGCTCAGCCATAGCCGAGTTAGCTTGATGTCCAGTATTCCACAGCATCATCATTATGACGGGGAATGTTGCAATAACAACATAAGTCATTAGGCGTTTTAGATCTATACCATCGCGTACATGAGGAGAACCTCGTGTGGTATCCGCAGGGGAGTATAGGAATGTATCCACCATCTCGAAAACAGCAAACCACTTGTGGTAAGCGCCGCCTTTTTGAAATGAGGGCTCTACTTTGTCAAGGAAACGTCGTAAACGCGACATACTTACCCTTCTTTTTCTATTTGTGTGAGATTGGCTCGTAGCATCGGAGCATAGTCAAACTTGCCCGAACATACGAAAGAGCAAAGAGCTAAATCTTCTTCATCAAGCTCCAAGCAACCAAGTGCTTGGGCTGCATCAGTATCTTTAACAACAAGTGCTCGCAATAATTGTGTTGGTAAAATATCTAGTGGCATCACCATTTCAAACGTACCGACAGGTACCATCGCGCGTGGGCTACCATTTTGTGATGTCGTTAAATTGAGGTTCTTTTTACCGAATAATTTAGAGAAAAATACATTCAAGGCAGAATATTTGTTTTTACCTACCGGTTTTATCCAGCCAAAGAATTCACGTTCATCACTATCAGCAATCACTGAAATTTGCTGATGGAATCGACCTAAATAGCCTGCCCAGTTAGTGGCGGTATGACCATGTAATACCGAGCCTGAAATGATGCGCGATTGCACATGTTGCACTTCATCACGAACGATATCTTCGGTTTTAGCACCTAAGCGGGTGCGTAATAGGCGAGGATTCTTCACCAATGGGCCGGCAAGCGAAATAATACGCTCCACCCATAAACTACCACTAGTAAATAATTTACCGATAGCAATAACATCTTGATAATTTATTTGCCAAGCTACTTTATTGGCACTAACAGGAGCAGCAAGATGAATATGAGTGCTGGCTAAGCCTGCTGGATGTGGGCCTGAGAATGTATGTGTTTCGATATTTGATGCGTTACTGTTAACGGTTGTAGAGTCAGGAGATTGGCAGACGAAAACTTGCCCATCGGTTAAATGACTTAATACGGTTAAACCATTGGCATAATCAACCGCATATTCTTTAATAATAAGATCTGGGTTTGCGGCTAATGGATTACTATCAATTGCAGTAACGAAGATAGATTGTGGTGATGACTCAGGCGCTGGTGATTTGCTGTATGGACGTGTGCGTAATGCGGCCCAAAGTCCAGAATCTAATAAGTTTTTCTTAACGTCATCACGGCTTAAGTTTGCTAACTGCGATGAATCATAAGATTGAAACTTAATTTCATCATCACCATCAAGTTCAATAATAACCGCTTGAAGAATACGTTTTGCACCACGTTTGATTGACGTAACTGTGCCAGCAGCAGGTGAAGTGAAGTGAACGCCAGGATTCTTTTTATCACTAAAAAGAGGCTGTCCCAGTTTGACGGATTGACCTTCTTCCACCAGCATAGTTGGTTTCATGCCAATATAGTCATTACCTAAAATGGCGACAGAGCTAGTAGGGTTGGCATCCGTAATGGTTTGAGCAGGTGAACCTGCGATGGGCAAATCAAGCCCTTTTTTTATAGAAAAATGCATAAATGCTTGGCCGTGACAGAACTATCCGTCTACGTTGCTCACTCCCTTTAATCCAAGATCCTTATATTATAAGGTAGTTTGTAATAATTTAAAGTGGTTTATGTTCAATTGGATTTTTTAACCAAATAAAACCGATAACAAAGGCAATCATTGTTGCTATTGCTGAGATGACAAAGGTTACCGTAGGTCCAGGAGATAGCCATAAATAACCACTTAATAAGCTACCTATTGCTCCTCCGGCACCAAAGCCAATACTGCTATATAAGGCTTGACCTCGACCTTGATTCTTACCCGTGAAATAATGGTGAATCCAAGCTATAGCTGCCACATGAAAGGTACCAAAGCTGGCCGCATGTAGAAGTTGTGCAAAGATGAGAACTGCTAATGAATTAGGGAAGAAACCAATAAGTAACCAGCGAACAGTACTAAGTAATAGACTAATAAGTAGGATTCTACGAATACCAAAATAGGGCAGCCAGCGGTGCATAAATAAGAAAATAACTACTTCAGCAATAACTCCTAGCGCCCATAGCTGTCCGATAAGGCCTGGTGTATAGCCGTGTTGTTCTAGATAAATAGTGTAAAAAGTGTAATAAGGGCCGTGGCTAAGTTGAATTAAAAAGCAAATGCTGAGGAATGCAATTACTTCAGGACGTTTAATAATCGTTTTTAAAGGTTGATGATTTAAGCTTAAATGACGAGATGATGATTCAGGCACGCTTAAACTTAGCAGCCAAATAGCAACCATACTGAGTAGCATCATATAAGGCACTATGCTGGCATCAAAATATTCGAGTAATGAGCCTAAAGCGGCAACAGTGATAATAAAACCAATCGAACCCCAGAGTCGAATTTTGCTGTAATGGTGATGATTATCGCCAAGGTGTTGCAAGGTGGTTGCTTCAAATTGGGGCAGGGATGCATTCCAGAAAAAGCTAAAGACCAGCATAACTCCGGCGATCCAGATATAACTGTTATCAAGTAATATGGCTGAGAAGGCAACCGCTGAGGCAAGGCTGGCAAAGCGAACTATTGCCATTCGTTTGCCACGATGATCTGCGATCCAGCCCCATATATTTGGTGCAACAATACGCGTTGCTAATAAGATTGCCGTGAGTTCACCAATTTCTTTGGCGGCAAAGCCTTCCCATTGTAAATATAAGCCCCAATAAGGAACCAACACACCAAGGGAGGAAAAGTAGAAAAAGTAAAAGCCCGATAAGCGCCAGTAAGGTGTATTTCTTAAGGGCATTTTAGGACTTATGCTTGAGCAGGAATGATCGGTGTTCCCGACTCTACATCCATATTTTGGGCGCGATCACGAAGCATATGATCCATTAATACTAATGCCAGCATTGCCTCTGCAATAGGTGTGGCACGAATGCCGACACAAGGATCATGGCGGCCTTTAGTCACAACTTCAATGGCTTCACCATCGATATTAACGCTTCGACCCGGAATGCTTAGACTCGATGTTGCTTTAAGGGCCATGCTCACTAGAATATCTTGGCCACTAGAAATACCTCCTAAAATTCCACCAGCATTATTGCTTAGGAAGCCTTCAGGCGTAATCTCATCACGGTGTTCTGTGCCTTTTTGTGTGACAGAATCGAACCCTGCACCAATCTCAATACCTTTAACGGCATTAATACTCATCATGGCATGTGCGATTTCAGCATCAAGTCGATCAAAAATAGGCTCACCTAAACCTGGTGGTACATGACGAGCAATAACATTGACTCTTGCACCAACAGAATCACCTTTTAGGGCTTTCATATAGTCTTCTATTTGCTGTTCTTTATCTGGATCAGGACAAAAGAAGGCACTTTTTTCAAGATGTTCCCAGTCAAGTTTTTCAATAATAACTGGGCCAAGTTGAGCTAAATACCCCTGAATTTCAATGCCATATTGTTGTTTTAAATACTTCTTAGCAATACCACCTGCAGCAACTCGCATAGCTGTTTCACGTGCCGAAGAGCGACCACCACCACGATAATCACGGAAACCATATTTTTGCTGGTAGGTGTAATCTGCATGAGCAGGGCGAAATTGTTGTGCAATATTGCCATAGTCTTTTGAACGTTGATCGGTATTTTTAATTACCATTGCAATCGGAGTACCGGTTGTTTTTCCTTCAAACACGCCAGAGAGTATTTGAACTTCATCCATCTCTTTACGTTGGGTCACAAAACGAGTTTTACCTGGACGGCGGCGCTCTAAATCGCCTTGTAAATCAGCTTCTGTAAGTTCCAGTCCTGGAGGGCAACCATCAACAATGCAACCGATAGAATGACCATGGCTTTCACCAAAACTAGTGACTGTGAATAATTTTCCAAAGCTATTGCCTGACATAATGTTCTCAATATTGTAAAAGTTGAATGGTTATACGATGAATAGAGTAGCAAATCCGAGGAAAGCTACAAAACCGACGACATCAGTTACCGTGGTGAGTAGTACTCCACCAGAAAGAGCAGGATCGATACCAAAACGTTTTAGCATAATAGGAATAGAGACTCCGGCTAGGGCGGCGGCAACTAGATTAATAATGATTGCCACACCAATTAAAATTCCTAATTCGATATTGCTAAACCATATGGTGGTCACAATTGCGATAGCGACAGCCCAAATAACACCATTAATTGCACCAACGGCCAGTTCTTTTCGCAATAACCATTGTTGGTTTTTGTCATTAAGTTGCCCGAGCGCCATTGAGCGAATAACCAAGGTTAATGTTTGACTGCCGGCAACGCCGCCCATGCTGGCGACAATCGGCATTAGTATTGCTAAGGCCACTTGTTTTTCAATCGTAGTATCAAATAAACCGATAACCCATGCGGCTAAAAAGGCGGTGATTAAATTAACGCCGAGCCATAATGAGCGACGGTGTACACTTTTCTTAACAGGCGCGAAGGTATCTTCATCTTCACTTAACCCCGCCATACTTAACATAGTATGTTCCGCTTCATCACGGATCACATCGACCACATCATCGATGGTGATACGTCCTAGTAGTCGATTCTCTGTATCAACAACGGGAGCGGAAATTAAATCATGTTTTTCAAATCGAAGTGCCACTTCACTTTCTGGCATATTGGCATTAATCGCTTTCATTTGATGCGACATAACATTGCGAACGACTAATGAGCGACTACGACTGACAACCTGCGAAAGAGGCAATGAACCGAGGTATCGATCATTATGATCAACTACATAAAGGCTGTCGGTATTTTCGGGTAAATCGGTCAATAACCGAAGGTAACGTAAAACAACTTCAAGCGTGATATCCGATCGGACGGTGACTACATCGGTATTCATCAAACCACCGGCGCTATCTTCTTCATAAGCAAGAACGGTTTCAACACGACGGCGATGTTGTTCATCCATTGCCGTTAATACTTCATGCATCACATGATCGGGTAAGTCTTGCAGGATGTCAGCAACATCATCGACATCAAGATCTTCGGTTGCGCTGATAAGATCCGCTGTATCCATATGCTTAATTAAGTCGACACGAACATCTTCACCGACAAAGCTTAATACTTCGCCTCGTAAGTCTGGGTTGGAAAGTGACCAACAAATTCGTCGCTCATTAGGCGGTAGCGATTCTAGTAAATGGCCAATTTCTGCGGGGTGCAGACTGGCTAATAATCGCCGCATACGTACAAATCGACCACTTTCTAACGCTTCCGCAAGCGTATCCATGGGTTGGTTTATCGTATGGTGTTGATTTAGCTCAGACATAGTCGAGTCTCAAAAATGGTGGTATTAATGAGGAGGTAATTTAGTGCGCTATTTTAGCCTGCTTGCACTATGAGTGGGTAGTATTTATAGCGTTAAATTTAATGTTTATGCACAGGGTCATTAATTTGAGTCAATAATAACTCTGCTTCATATGGATTCGACATGTTCATAATTTGTAGCGTGTTCTGAGGTAGTTGATTTAGATCTGTTTCATTGATCACTTGTTTGATTTCTAGCAGCGCATTAGGATGCATACTAAAATGTTCAAGTCCCATTGCTAATAATAAGCGGGTATAACGTGGATCGCCAGCCATTTCGCCACACATTGATACCGGTTTATTTTGGTTCTTTCCAGCTTCTAAGGTGACACGAATAAGTCGTAATACTGCGGGGTGAAGCGGATCATAAAGGTAGTTAACATGGTCATCAATCCGGTCAATAGCGAGGGTATATTGAATTAGATCATTGGTACCTATGGATAAAAAGTCAACTTGTTGGGCAAACATTTCAGCACAAACAGCACTGGCGGGAACTTCAATCATCATGCCTGTTTCAATATGGCGATCATATTCCAAGCCTTCTTTATCTAGTTCGAGTTTACAGTGATGTAATAGACGCTGGGCTTGAGTGAGTTCCTGTTGTGTTGAAATCATAGGGAACATAATCTTTACTTTGCCAAAGGCAGAAGCGCGCAATATAGCTCGCAGTTGAATACGAAACATATTGGGTTGATTTAAGCACAAGCGAATTGCCCGTAAACCAAGTGCTGGATTCGTTACTGTGGGGCCCGTATTACGGCCTCCATCTACTGTTTTATCAGCACCAAGATCAAATGTTCTGATGGTGACCGGCGTGTTATTCATACTCTCAACCACATCGCGGTAGGCCGCAAGCTGCTCTTCTTCTTCCGGTGGCGTGGCACGATTCATATATAAGAATTCAGTACGATACAAGCCGATACCTTCTGCTCCTGCATGACTAATTGTACTGATATCTTTAGGGAGGTCCGCATTAGCAAGTAAGGTAATTATTCTGCCATCTTTGGTTTTTGTCGGCTGTGATTTGTAGCGACTTAATGATGCAATATGCTGCTGAAAACTAACAAGGCGTTGCTGATATTCTACGACGGTTGTTTGCTCGGCTCCAGCGATAAGAGTGCCTGTTTCACCATTGATAAGAAGTGACTCATTATCTTGAATATAACGTCGTACGGATTCGACACCTATAATGGCAGGGATACCTAAACTCCGCGCTAAAATAGTGGTATGTGAGGTTGCACCACCATGCTCAGTAACAAAGGCGGCAATGCCCTGATGTTGCATTAATACAGTATCCGCAGGGGTCAGATCTTCAGCAATAATGATGCAACCTTTTAAGCGACCATCAGTCATTTCATGGTCAGCAGGTTGTTCATCGGCTAGTAGGCGGTGAAGTCGGTTAACAACATGGTCAACATCATCACGGCGAGTACGTAAATAGGGATCGTCCATTTCATCGAAGACATTAATAAGTGCATCACGTTGTAGCTGCAGTGCCCATTCTGCATTACATCTCCTTGATTGGATCATCTCGATGGGAATTTTTGATAAGCTGGAATCACTAAGCATTAAAAGGTGAGTATCAATAAAAGATGACACATCAGTTGGTGCATTTCCAGGGATTTGTTTTTTAATGTCTTTAAGCTGTTGTCGAGCCTTTTTTGTAGCTATTTTTAGACGTTGAACTTCAGCATCAATACCTTCTTCTTTAATGAGATATTCTTTAACATCGGGTTGATTGTGGAAAAGAATGTGGGCTCGACCGATAGCAATACCTCGGGAAACTCCAATACCTTGTAGTTCGAGTGTCATTCGCCTTCTCCAAAGAAGTCATTGATCAGGGCATCTATTGTTTGTAATGCTTGCTTCGCATCATCGCCATCAGCTGTGACCAAAATATCAGTACCTTTGGCGGCGGCGAGCATCATTACACCCATAATACTTTTGCCGTTAACCTGACGGCTATTACGTGAGACTCGAATATCTGATTTAAATTTGGATGAGGTTTGAACAAATTTAGCTGCCGCCCTTGCATGTAGCCCCAATTTATTAATAATAGTGAATGACTGTTCTATCATAGTGAGCACCCCGAATTCTGGCAGTGAACAACGCCTTCTCGACCACCACTCAAGGCTTTTTTCTCTAAGTCATCCAGCTTTAGGTTGGGATAGTTCAATACTCGGATTAGCATGGGTAAGTTGAGGCCTGAAACAATGCGGATATCATTCCGATCTGAGACTGTACAAGCAATATTGCTGGGTGTTGAGCCAAACATATCGGTCAAAATAAGAATACCATGACCTTGATCCAACCCTTCTAACTCGGCATTAAGTTGCTGTTGAATTTGGATGGGCTTATCGTTAATTTCGATAGAAAGCACCTTAGTGGGCAAGGGACAACAAGACAGCATTTGTCGTGCTGTATTAATGAGCTCTGTGCCAATCTGATTGTGAGATACAATTAAAATGCCTACAGTCATAAGTTGGTTACCTTTTTCATTGTGTTGCCATCAGTGATTGTTGTCGTTGTTGGAGTGTTATTTCTGCTTGGTTATTTTGTTTTTTCATTGTTAACCAAACCGTAATACGGTGAATCAGGGATGTGGGCGTATTAATGTCTAGGGAAAGCATTGGAAGTGCATGACCACAGACTGAGTAAAAAGCTAAGTCTGGTTTTATAGAGCTAGGAAACTGACTATTTTTCTGCAATTGGATAACGTAGTGTAACTTGGCTTGTGATAACCAGCTTTGAGGCTTAAAGACATCTTTTATTGATATTAGTCCAAGTTCACGGCTATGTAATAGCCCTGATAAAAGTGGCGGGCATTGTCCAATAATATGATTATGGCTATTGGTTGAAAAGTCGATAATATCATCAGCAATAAGCTGGTGGCCATGATGGAGTAACTCTAAGGCTAAACTACTTTTACCAATACCTGCTTCACCAATAATTAAAATACCAATACCTGTCAGTGACATAAATACACCGTGGTGGTTTTCTGTTTGGCGAGGTGAGTTCACAGACTTAATCGTCGTCAATAGCCAGTAATAAATCGAACATTTTGTTTGAGTTATTGATATTACGGATAGACTGACAAATTTGAGAATCTCTAAATGAGCCTACTAAACTTGCTAAATGTTCCAGATGGTCACCGCCATCATCGGCTGGAACCAAGAGGCCATAGATAATATCAACGGGTTGATTATCAGCTGATTCATAATTAACAGGGGTTGTTAATGTCATCATGGCGGCGATGGTGTGTGTTAACCCGGGGATCCGGGCGTGCGGAATAGCTACGCCCTTACCTAAACCGGTACTGCCCAACCGTTCTCGATCTAACAATGCTTGAAATATTTTATCTGCTGAAATGACCTTGGTATTTTTAGCCAGAAGTTGACTTAGATTCTCAAGGGTCCGTTTCTTACTCGAGGCGTTACTCTCTTGGCAGTGAATATTTTGAGCATTAACAAGTAGTGAGGCAATAATCATTAATAAACTCGTTCTTAACTTGCGTTATGTTTCATATCAGCACCGTCAGCTTGATGATGATCTTTGATTTTATCTTTATGTTTGATAATTTGGCGATCCAATTTAGACACTAAATGTTCAATCGCTGTGTACATGTTTTCATTTTCATCTTTTGCGAATAAATCCGCACCACTGACATGAATGGTTGCTTCTGCTTTTTGACGCTGCTTTTCAACAGATAGAACAACATGAACATTAGTCATGTGGTCAAAATGGCGAGTAAGTTTTTCAAACTTATTATTCACATGATCACGAAGGCTATCAGTAATATCAATATGTTGTCCGCTTAGATTTAATTGCATAGTGTTTCTCCTTTGTGGATAAAATAACTGGTTTTATACCAGTCTCTTACGTTCATTCGATGGCAATATTGCCAAGGTTTCACGATATTTTGCGATGGTTCTACGTGCTACTTGTATCCCTTGGTCACCTAGAATGTCAGCGATTTTGCTATCACTCAGTGGTTTACGTGGGTTTTCAGCAGCTACAAGTTTCTTAATAATAGCGCGAATAGCCGTTGCCGAACATTCACCGCCACTGTCTGTACTAACATGACTAGAGAAGAAGTATTTGAGCTCAAAAATACCCCGCGGGGTATGGAGATATTTTCGAGTAGTTACTCGTGAGATTGTTGATTCATGCATTTCAACTTCTTCAGCAATATCATGTAAAACTAATGGTCTCATGGCTTCTTCACCATGATCTAAAAATCCTTTTTGCCGTTCAACAATTGCAGTGGCAACTTTGATTAATGTTTCATTTCGACTTTGTAGGCTTTTTAAGAACCAGCGTGCTTCTTGTAAGTTATTCTTCAAATAGACATTGTCAGCACTATTATCTGCACGCTTGATTAGTGACGAATAGTGTTCGGCAACGTGTATTTTAGGAGCATTATCAGGGTTAAGTGATATATGCCATTGTTCTTGTATTTTCCTAACATAGACATCAGGCACAATATATTCGGTTTTTTCTACTTGTATTTGACTGCCTGGACGAGGGTTTAACAATTGGATGAGTTTGACTAGCTCGGTAAGCTGGTCTTCATCAATTTTTAATGCCCGTTTGATTTGGATATAGTCTCGTTTTGCAAGAGTATCAAGATGTCGATCAATCAACGTTGTGAGTAATTCAAGATCATTGTCATGGAGACCAAAATCAAACTGTTTAAGCTGGATAAGTAAACATTCACGTAAGTCGCGAGCTGCAACACCGACAGGATCAAAGTGCTGTATCCGATGGAGCACGGCCTCGATTTCATCTAACTCTGCCTCAGATTCGTCGCCAAGACTTAGTAAGATATCGTCCAATGAACTCTTTAGATAGCCATCACCTTCGATGGAGTCAATAATAATGATAGCAATAGCTTGCTCTAAGTCAGAAAAAGGGGTGAGTCGCATTTGCCACAATAGATGTTCTTGGAGCGTTTTATCACTTTCATCTTCATTATCATAATTGATGTCAACGGGAGCACTAGCTTGTGATTGTAAGCTGACAGGTGGGGCGTCAAAAGTATCTTCCCATTGACTATCAGTGGGTAATTCATCTGGAATATCAGCGTGTTCTAACTGCCCAACTTCTTGGCTGGCCACTTCAGGAGCTTCTTCATTTGAAGATTCTTGGTTTTGCTCATTATTATTAAATTCAAACTCTTCTTCTACTTCAAGTAGAGGGTTTGTTTCTAATGCTTCTTGAATTTCAGCTTGTAGTTCTAGCGATGACAATTGCAATAAGCGGATTGCTTGCTGCAATTGAGGAGTCATCGAGAGGCTTTGACCTACTCGTAGCTGTAATGAGGGTTTCACTGATGTTGTCGATTAAACTTATTGTCCATAGGGTCATCTTACCGCAAATATTATGCCATTGACTATAGCTAAATTAGAAAAAATGAATTTAGGTTAAAATACGTTGACCGCCGTAGACTTAAAGCTAAGCCACAGCTCATTTCCAATCTTTAAATTAAGATCAGATAATGCATTAGGACTAATAATAACCTGAAATAATTCACCGCAATCAATGCTAAGTCGAATTGCATTTCCTTCTTCTGCGATAAGGGTTAACCTGCCTAGAAATTTATTACGCATACTCGACTGCAATTCTTCGCTTGAAATAATAATTTCAGTCGGATTTATTGCGATATGACTAGCGTGTTCTAATTGACTATTAGTGTGAATTTTAAGCTTACCCGAATCAAAGAGTTCATTGCTTATCTGGCCATGAAAAATATTCACCAGTGGATTCGATGTGAGCTTGCCATCTACTAAATTGATGCTGGACTCTGCTAAGGCTAAACCTTGTAAGCGGTTGTGCGTAGAGAAAATAATGGTTTTATTATTTTGCTGACTAAGCTGTTGCAATATCACTTCGAGTTGTTGGACATGTGTTGGGTCTAAATGTGAAAAAGGTTCATCTAATAATAAAATGTCGGGTTCATAGCTGATGGCGCGAGCTATTGCTACTCGTTTAAGTTCGCCGCCTGAAAGGGTATTTACTTGTTGACTGATAAGATGACTTGAATTGACGTGTCCTAATGCTTGTTTGATGAGTGATGCGTGTCTTTTTTTATCTATACCTTGTAGCTTTAAAGCAAGCTGAATATTGTCAAGCACAGAGCCGGTTAATAAATAAGGATGTTGAGCGACATAGGCAATAGAATGACGTTGCACCGGAGTTAAGTCTTTATTTATTTCTTGTCCGGCAAGTTTAATTCGGCCTTCACTAGGGTTATTAACGAATGCTAATAGGTTCAGTAATGTCGATTTACCGGCACCATTATCACCAAGCAGTGATATGCATTGATTCTTAGGCAGTTCAAGTTTAGGAATATCAAGAATACAGCGTTGCTCACGGAACACTTTGATATTACTAAGTTGGTAGGCTGAAGATGTCATGTTTTTACTCGCTGAAACCATGACAAAACAAAGTTAACGGTAAATGCAATAAGCAATAAAATCAGACCTAACGCCAAGCCTGTTTCAAACTCACCCTTACTTGTTTCTAGTGCAATCGCGGTGGTCATTGTGCGGGTAAAGCCTTCAATATTACCGCCTAACATCATGGCTGCTCCAACTTCACCTATTGCACGACCAAAGCCGGTGATAATAGCGGCAAATAAAGCAAAGCGAGTTTGCTTGGCAACGTGAAATGCCAATGTTGTTGAGCGAGCGCCTAGTGATTTTAATGTGGGAACAAGACGCGTGTCGGCAGATGCCACTGCCACAACGGTTAAGTTCATAATAATAGGGAATATTAAAATAGCTTCAGCAATGATAACTGCCGTGGGCGTGTAAAGTAGACCTAAACTACCTAAAGGCCCTAATCTGCTAAACAAACCATATAATAATAAGCCAATAACAACGGTGGGCATGGCCATTAATGTGTTGAGTAGATGTTGGACAAACTGTTTACCAGTAAATTGATGTAATGCCATTGCAATGCCGGCTGGTACAGCTAAGCTGGCGGCAATCAATGCCGCAATAATTGATATGCTGACCGAGGTTGATACTATTTGATAAATATCCTTATCAAATGAAATGATAAGTTGAAATGCTGCTGCTAATGAATCAGCAAAATAGTTCATATCTAGCGAGTTAGTCGATAAGACCTAAACGCTGACAAATCGTCAGTGTTGGATCAACTCGATTCATGCTGTAGAAATGTAATCCTGGTGCATCAGCATCAATGAGCTTTTGAGTTAAATTAGTTAGAAAATCTAAGGTGAATGCTTGCAGTGACGCCGTATCATCGTGGAACTCTTCTAAACGCTTACGTAACCAACGTGGAATTTCAGCACCACAGCCATCAGAAAAACGAGCAAGCTGAGAAAAGTTATTGATTGGCATAATACCCGGAATAATCGGGATATCAATCCCTGCCTTTTGACAGCGTTCAACAAAGTAAAAATATGAGTCTATATTGTAGAAATATTGGGTTAGAGCACTATTAGCTCCGGCATCAACTTTACGTTTGAAGTTAATCAGATCAATTTTGGCAGACTGTGCTTGTGGATGCACTTCTGGATAGGCGGCAACTTCAATCGTGAAATGGTCACCAGTTTCTTTACGAATAAAGTCGATGAGTTCATTGGCATAACGAAAGTCTCCGGGATCTCGCATACCTGAAGGTAAATCACCACGGAGAGCAACAATCCGACGAATATCATTGGCTTTGAATGTCGTCAGAATGTCACGAACATTACCTTCTGTTGAGCCAACGCAGGATAAATGCGGGGCAGCATCTATTTTAGTAGTACTACTGGCTTGTTGAATCTCAATCACCGCATCAAGTGTGTTTTCTTGCGTTGAGCCTCCAGCACCAAAGGTGACGGAATAAAACTCAGGTTTTAATGGCGCAAGTTTTTGCCGAACATCACGAATATTGGCAATGCCTTTATCCGTTTTAGGAGGGAAGAATTCGCAGCTAATCGTGAGTTGTTTTGTCATAATATTCAACGTGGGTATTTTAAAGAATCAACTATATATCATTCTCTCTGTGTACTCAGTGACTCTGTGGTGAAAGCTAGAAATACACCACAAAGTCATTGAGGACAGGAGTTCTTATTTTAGTAACGGTAATGGTCAGGTTTATACGGGCCATTTTTATCTAAGTTTAGATATTCAGCTTGTTCGGTGGTCATTTCAGTCAAGTTAACACCAATTTTAGCAAGGTGAAGACGAGCAACTTTTTCATCAAGTGATTTCGGAAGCACATACACTTCATTTTTATAGTTATCACTATTATCCCAAAGCTCAATTTGCGCCATAACTTGGTTAGTGAATGATGCTGACATTACAAAACTAGGATGACCCGTTGCACAACCCAAGTTTACCAAACGACCTTCAGCTAACAAGATAATACGTTTGCCATCAGGGAATACAATATGATCAACTTGTGGTTTGATATTGATCCACTCATAGTCTTTTAATGATGCTACGGCAATTTCCGAGTCAAAATGACCGATATTACAGACGATAGACTCATCTTTCATTGAGACCATGTGGTCATGGTTGATAACGTCAACATTACCCGTTGTTGTTACGAAGATATCACCATAGCTGGCGGCGTCATCCATATTAACAACGCGGTAACCTTCCATTGCCGCTTGTAAGGCACAGATAGGATCAATTTCTGTCACCATTACGGTTGCGCCCATGCCTTTAAATGCTTGAGCACAGCCTTTACCAACATCACCATAACCTAATACAACACAGATTTTACCGGCGATCATCACATCAGTGGCGCGTTTGATACCATCTAATAATGATTCGCGACAGCCGTATAAGTTATCGAATTTAGATTTAGTCACTGAATCATTAACATTGATTGCAGGTACTTTTAATGAGCCATCTCTCATCATTTCGTATAAACGATGTACACCCGTCGTTGTTTCTTCTGACAAGCCTTTTACATCGGCTAATAATTCAGGATATTCATCATGCATGATTTGGGTTAAATCACCGCCATCATCCAAGATTAAGTTTGGACGCCAGTTATCTGGGCCAAAGATTGTTTGTTTAATACACCAGATTGCTTCTTCGTTTGTTTCGCCTTTCCAAGCAAATACAGGAATATCTTGTACCGCAATCGCTGCCGCCGCTTGATCTTGTGTTGAGAAAATATTACAAGAAGACCAACGCACTTCAGCGCCTAAATCAAGTAATGTTTCGATTAATACCGCTGTTTGGATTGTCATATGTAAACAACCGGCGATGCGAGCACCTGCTAATGGGTTTTTGCCTGCATATTCTTTACGAAGCGCCATTAAGCCAGGCATTTCTGTTTCAGCAATCTTAATTTCTTTTGCGCCCCATTCAGCAAGACTAATGTCTGCAACTTTGTAATCAGGTGTTAGGTTTTCAATAGTCATTTTATCTATCCCTTAAAATATGTTTGTTTTCAAATTTTGTAGGTCGGACTTTAGCCCGACAATGTATTTATTTGATACCGGCGGCATCGCGTAAGGTGTCAGCTAAATCAGTATTTTCCCATGTGAAATCAGGCTCTTCACGACCAAAATGACCATAAGCCGCAGTGGCTTGATAAATAGGTCGAATAAGATCAAGCATTTTAACTAGGCCGACAGGGCGTAAATCAAAGTGCTCACGCACTAAGGATTCAAGTTTATCTTGGGCAATTTTTCCAGTACCAAATGTTTCAATGGTGATCGATGTTGGCTCTGCTACTCCAATGGCATAAGACACTTGAATTTCACAGCGGTCAGCCAAGCCAGCGGCTACAATATTCTTCGCAACATAACGACCCGCATAAGCAGCACTACGATCTACCTTTGATGGGTCCTTACCTGAGAAAGCACCACCACCATGGCGTGCCATACCGCCATAGGTATCAACAATGATCTTACGACCGGTTAAACCACAGTCACCGACAGGGCCGCCAATAATAAATTGGCCAGTCGGATTAATATGAAATTGTGTTTTTTTAGTGATCCATTCAGAAGGTAGTGTTGGCCAAATAATTAGCTCCATCACTGCTTCTTGTAAATCTTTTAATGATACTTCGGGATTATGCTGGGTTGATAATACAACCGCATCAATCCCAACAGGTTTACCGTCTTCATAAACAAAGCTCACTTGGCTTTTTGCATCAGGACGCAACCAAGGCAAAGTACCACTTTTACGAATATCAGCTTGTCGTTTTACCAAGCGATGAGCATAAGTAATGGGGGCAGGCATTAATACATCAGTTTCATTGCTGGCATAACCAAACATTAAACCTTGATCGCCGGCACCTTGTTCTTCGGGCGATGCACGGTCAACACCTTGAGCAATATCAGCAGATTGTTTGCCAATTAAAGACATCACCGCACAGGTTTCACCATCAAAACCGACATCAGAACTGTTATAACCAATATCGGTGATTGTTTTACGAACAACAGCTTCTAAATCTACCCATGCTTCCGTGGTGATTTCACCGGCAACAATCGCAGCGCCTGTTTTGACCATGGTTTCGCAGGCAACGCGGGCATTTGGGTCTTGACGAAGAATCTCATCCAAAATAGCATCGGAGATTTGGTCGGCTACTTTATCAGGATGACCTTCTGATACCGACTCGGAGGTGAAAATATAATTACTACTCATTAGCCAAATTCCTTATCACATTAGTAATGACAGGTAGAGGAAGCAGGCTTAATTGCAGACATGCAACGCCCATTACCTCAGTTACCTGATTAATAATGAACGCCGTTAAATAGTGAAGTTGAATAAGCCTAGCAGGGAAACCCCGTCGCAGCGTTCCTTATTCAACAAGTTGCTATTTTATCCTAAAAAACAAAAAAAACAAAGTTCGTGAGTTATAAGCTATTAATAGTGTAAGCATTGTCTTTTAGCCATAGGCGTGCAGATTTAAAAGTAGGGAGGCAATGCCCAACTAACAGCCAAAACTGAGCAGAGTGATTATGATGCTTAATATGACACAGCTCATGAGTAATAACATAATCAATAATGCTTATAGGCATTAAAAGTAATTTCCAGTTAAATTGGATATCACCATGAACGCCACAGCTTCCCCATCGTGCTTTATATGTTTTTACAGTGATTGAGCGAGGTGTTAATTTAATGTGACGAGCTAATAGTGCGGTACGCGACTCTAAATAAAGAGTAGCTTGCTGTTTATACCAAGAAATTAAGGTTGCTCTAATCGTTGTTTTTGACACCCTATTTAAGCGCCCATGAAATTCAATGTGGTGAGCAGTCTTAATGATTGCAGGGGAACTATCGGATTGAATGAGCCGAAAGCGATAAGTGTTACCTAGAAATAATAACTCTTCATCATTAACAAAGTGTCTTTCAGCCAGTTTTTGGTGAGATTGTTGTTCAAGCTTATTTTTAATCCATGTTGTTTTCTTGAGCACAAACTCTTTAGCAAACGTGAGCGGTAGGCGATTAGGAATGTGAATTGAGACCACACCATCTTTTATTTTTAATGCAGATGTTTTTCGGCGACTTTTAATAATAGTAACAGTAAATCCATCACCTTGAATAGTTTGCATATTGTTGCTCGGCGCTTAGGTATAATACATTCCATTATGACATCATCTGAATTAACACTTAAACAATCTCATCGCCTTAGTGTCGCGCCTATGCTCGACTGGACGGATAGAGACTGCCGCTATTTTTTGCGTCTTATCTCTAAACATGGTCTGCTTTATACCGAAATGGTGACAACCGGCGCGTTAATACATGGCAATAATCGTGAACGATTTTTGGGTCATGATGTGAGTGAATACCCTCTCGCTTTGCAGTTAGGTGGATCTGACCCCGATGCCTTAGCAGTATGTGCCAAAATGGGTGCAGAAGCAGGATATAGTGAGATTAACTTGAATGTAGGCTGTCCGAGTGACCGCGTGCAGTCAGGTAGTTTTGGCGCTTGCTTAATGGCCGACCCACAGCTTGTTTCTGAAGGCGTGACTGCCATGCAATCTATGGTAGATATTCCGGTGACAGTGAAAACGCGATTGGGTATTGATAAGTTAGATAGCTATGAGTTTGTCAGCGATTTTATTGCACAAGTAAGTGATGCGGGCTGTGAAATATTTATTATGCATGCTCGAAAAGCGTGGCTTGATGGTTTAAGCCCAAAAGAAAATCGTGATATTCCGCCATTGGAATATGAGCGTGTGTATCAACTTAAACAAGACTTTCCCCATCTTCATATTGATATTAATGGCGGAATTAAAACCTTAGCTGATGCCCAACAGCATTTGAAACATATTGATGGCGTGATGATTGGGCGTGAGGCTTATCATAATCCGTATGTGTTAGCCGAGGTCGATGGATTACTCTTTGGCGATCAACATATCATTCCTAGCCGTCATGACATTATCCAGCAGATGCTACCTTATATTGAGCAACGAATGATACAAGGCCGGCCGGTTAAATCTATTACCAGGCATTTATTGGGTTTGTTTCAGGGGCAGCCAGGGGCAAAAGCGTGGCGACGACATTTAAGTGAAAATGCCCATCTTGAAGGCGCAGGCATTGAAGTGATTGAAAATGCCCTAAAATTAGTTCCTGATGCCAGTGCCTTTATGAAGTAAATAAAGTGCAAAGCTCGTTAAGCCAATAATACAGCTAATAATGATGGCAAAGGCGATACTAATAGCAATATCAGACGTGCCCAGCATGCCATAACGAAAGGCATTGACCATATATAAGATGGGATTAAGCAAGGATACATTCTGCCAAAACTCAGGCAGTAGGCTAATGGAATAAAACACACCACCAAGATAAGTCATTGGAGTGAGAATAAAGGTTGGTACAATTGAAATTTGATCAAAACTATTGGCATATATGGCGTTGATAAAGCCGCCTAAAGCAAACAGAGCGGAGCTCAGTACAATCATACTTAGCGTGACCCAAACATGTTGAATTTCA
>DAOUSV010000026.1 GCA_030627065.1 Piscirickettsiaceae bacterium
ACCAACTATTCAATATGGTACGAGAGGAGAGACTCGAACTCTCACAGGTTACCCCACTAGAACCTAAATCTAGCGCGTCTACCAATTCCGCCACTCTCGCAAAAATCGTTTTCAGATAGTTGAATTCCGAAATAAGCTGGCCATTATAAACGTAGATAACGAAGAAAACTAGCCTTGCATGCTTAAAAAAGTTAATCCCATATTGGCTTGTTGGCAAAACTGTTGAAATGCAAGGAGATCTTTCTCATTAATTACTCGCTTACTTGCATTTCTATCAGCTAAAAATATGCCAATGACTTTACCGCGAACGATTGTCGGCATAATTAAATACGGTGGAGGTCCTAATAATTTCAAAACATCTCGAGTCAATGTGCCGTCAATTTTTGATGGATCGGCTGAAATATGTACTGCTTTTTTTGTTTTCATCACTTTATTAAAAATATTACTGCTAAGACTCACATCAATCCTAAATTCTTCACGTAACTTTTCATTATCAGTACCCAATGCATATTTACAACTTAATTTCTTACGATCTTTTGAAAGTATTGCAAACATAGAGCGATCCATTCCTACGCCGCGATACAGACCTTCGAGAACCATTTCAAAGATAATATTAATACTTGGGCTTTCTTCTATTGTTTGAGCGATATCACTTAGGATAGTGAGCTGGACATGTGTATCTGGCTCTGGATAGAAAGCAACACCTTTCTTTTGTGTATCAACATCACTGACATCCAGTAAATCCCCATCTACCTGCACATAGTCCTCATCATCTATTAAGTCATATTGCGCTTGAGGAATTTTTTTACTGGCAGCGGTTATCCCATACATTTTAGTTATTGCTTTCGCCTGCTTTGCATTAGCGTGTGTAATTTCAGTGAGGTCATCACTTTTTATATCTAATTGTTTTGCTATCTCATCAATTACCAGCGTTGCTTCTTCTGAATCCCAACCTAATTTTGATACTTGTGCTAATTTCCTGCCTACATTGACCAACATGACATTAGGCTCATTCTTTTTTGTCTCACTTAAAGAATCATCTAATAAGTCACCCAACCCCCATGATTGACTCAAGCCTTGTGTTAACTCTTTCAATGAAAACCCTAACACTTCCCTTTCAGCCTCTTGCTCCGTCATTTCACTTAATTCGACTAACTCAACCAAGATGTCCGCTTTATCATCAGCAAAAGCCCAAAAGGCCATATTGCCAAGACGAGAAAGAAGCGTCGCCACAAAAATATTTTCAGTTTTTTTACACTTTATTTTTTTAGCCAACTCTTGTGCCTGAACTGCGGCATGAAATGATTGCGCAATTTCTTCAGTAAGTTTTTCACGATGCTTGCCATTAGACAGTGAATCAACTAATACAAGTGACAAGGTTAATGCCCGCACTTGATCAAAGCCCAAAACCATAACAGCACGTGACACAGTACTCATTTCTTGACCATTAGGATTGTAATAAAAGCTATTTGCCATTTTTAATAAACGACTTGTAAGTGATGGATCCCTAAGAATAGTCTGAGCCACGTCGACAGCAGAGCTGTCTTCATTATTGACAGCATCAGTTACACCGACCACCGTACCAGAAAACCCAGGCATATCTTCATCACTTAACTGTTTAATCCAGTTATTAACTTTGTTGTTATTTTGACTCAAGATTAAATTCCAAACTTACTGATTCTCATTTGCAATGCCATGTGGCACATGCCCTGTAGCAACGTGTTCTCTTGCTGAATCACAATGACCTTGCTGGTCATCGAAAAATATATCAGCACCAAATGATTTTAAGAATTCACCTTTATCTAGCCCACCTAAGAATATAGCTTCATCAATACGTATTCCCCACGCCCGCAGTGTACGGATAACACGTTCATGAGCAGGTGCTGATCGCGCAGTAACTAATGCGGTTCTAATTGGTGAGTCCTCATCGTTCGGGAACTCTTTTTGTAAATGGTTTAAGGCAATAAGGAAATTTTTAAAGGGACCGTCACTAAGCGGATCTTTAGCTGTTTGTTGTTCATTATCCGTAAATGCTTGCAAACCTTTTTCTTTATATATACGTTCAGATTCATCTGAAAATAAAACAGCATCACCATCAAACGCAATACGTAATTGTGACTTTTCACTATTATCGCCAACATTTGAAGGCAAAATGGTGGCTGATGCAATTCCGGCATCTAAGGCTTTTCGGACATCTTCAGGACTTGTTGATAAAAACAGATTTGCTTTAAATGGAGCTACATAGCGATACGGGCTACTACCTGATGTAAATACAGCACGTGTAATATCTAATTTATGATGCTGAATTGAGTTGAAAATACGTAAGCCTGTATCCGTGCTATTTCGAGATAACAAGATAATTTCCACCTTTGAATCACCTTTAATCTTGTCATTTAATGACAATAGTTTTTTTACTAAGGTATAAGCTGCACCAGGTTTAAGAGGAATGTCTTCATGCTCAACTTGGTATTGGCAATACGCCTCTGTACCCTGCTCTTCATAGATATGGTGACTTTCATCCAAGTCAAATAAGGCCCGGGATGAAATAGCAATTACTAAACGATTATCAGACATCTAAGCTCCTCATTCGTTAACTGACTTTCCATCTTTACGTGCAATACGCATAACTCGCTCCCAACTTCGTTGTACTTTGTCATCCATTTGAGTAGTAGCTGTTATTACCTTTAAATCTTCGGCTAAGGTATCCAAGGTAGATACTTCTTCAGGCTTACCTTTAGGGAAGACAGAATCACTGGTAAAGACTATTCGACAAAAAATCGGAATTTTAGGTGCCAAAACTTTTAATGCTTGGCGCGATATTTCAATATGGTGCAATGGATTAGCAAATTTGAAGCTTTTACCAGCTACAATTTGTGACCACTGATCAATTTCATCGGCACCGAACAAATTACCTGACATTGGATATGTTTTCACAAGCAAGAACCCTTGCTTCACCAAAATTAAATGCTCAACTTCTAAAATCCCGCCTATTCCATCAGGAATAATAAAGTCTTTAACTTCTTCTTGAATATACGGCTGTAAAATAAGTGACATTTTATAACTATCACTTTGTTTACGCTTATTACCAATAAGCCATGCGACTAAAATCACAACGGCTATAGTTACAAATATGGCAATAGTAAGCTGATTATCGGTCAAAACAATGAACACTCATAAATTAATTTTAGCTGTTGATTATACGAGATTATCCTTAAGTCTGCGTGTTAATAATTACCGGATCTTCATGAATAATCACCTCAACATCAGCGAAAAGACCTTTTAATTTAAGCTCAACTTGTTCGGCAATCGTATGAGCTATCGATAACGTTAATGATGCATCGAGTTCCAAATGTAATTGAATAAAGACCGTTGTTCCCGAACGGCGTGTTCTTAAATCATGACACCCTAAGGTGTCTGGATGATCGACAACGACCTCTTCAATCTTAGCTCTATCTTCATCTGGCAACTCATGATCCATCAGTAAGTCTATGGATTCTCTTACTATTTCCCATGCACTATACAAAATAAACAAGGCAATACCAATCGCAAATAAAGCATCAAAATAAGAGGCGCCATAAAAGGCTAATAATAAGGCAACGATCACACTGGCATTAACTAACAAATCGGTTCTGTAATGCAATGCATCCGCTTTTATAGCAGTTGAGTTTGTATGTTTAATCACATATTTCTGAAACGTAAGAAGCGCTAATGTCGCCACCATCGAAAACACCATCACACTGACGCCGACTTCTAAGCCTGCGGAAATGTTTTGCGGATGAATAATTCTACCAACGGCCTGTAATAATAAAAAACCAGCAGAACCAGCAATAAACATGGCCTGCCCCATGCCTGCTAATGCTTCAGCCTTGCCATGTCCAAAGCGATGTTCACTATCCGCCGGTTGCAAAGCATGATGTACTGCTACCAAATTAACCAATGATGCCAGGACATCAAGGCTCGAATCTAATAGTGTAGCCAAGATACTGACTGAATCAGTTATAAACCACGCACCTATTTTCACGATAATTAGAACAAGTGCTGTTCCTACCGAGGCATAGGTTGCCCATCGCATTAATCGTGCTCTATCAGGTTGTTGTTGAGTGCTTGTCATCAGAACTGTATATTAGGATATAAATAGGTAGATATTATCAAGTATCACGCCTCGTTCCTACTTTTAAGTATAGGTGAAAGCAATATGAGCGTCCTTACCATCACAACAACCCCATTTACTGACCAAAAACCAGGCACATCCGGTTTACGAAAGAAAGTAACTGTATTTCAGCAAGATAATTACCTAGAAAACTTTGTTCAATCAACATTTAATGCCTTAAATGATGTCAAAGGAAAAACACTTATTATTGGTGGTGATGGAAGGTATTACAATGAACATGCCGTACAAGTTATTTTAAAAATGGCGGCGGCAAATGGCTTTTCTCATGCGGTTGTTGGACAAAATGGTTTGCTCTCAACACCTGCCGCATCCTGCGTGATTCGTAAATATAATGCCGATGGCGGAATTATCTTATCAGCGAGTCATAATCCTGCTGGTCCCACTGAAGACTTTGGTATTAAATATAATGTAAGCAATGGCGGACCAGCTCCTGAAAACATTACCAATGCCATTTTCGACAATACAACGACCATTGAAAGTTACTTAATCGTTGATGATGCCGACATTGCCCTCGATACGATTGGATCACAATCACTTGCGGGAATGACTATCGACATTATTGACCCTGTGACAGATTATGCCGATTTAATGGCTGAACTATTCGACTTCGATGCGATTCGTTCTTTATTATCGCAAAGTGACTTTCAAATGCGCTTTGATGCCATGCATGCTATCACGGGACCTTATGGCAAAGAAATATTAGAAAAACGTCTCGGCGCAGTATCTGGCACTGTAATTAACGGTACACCACTCAGTGATTTTGGTGGCGGTCATCCAGATCCGAACTTAACCTATGCCAAAGAACTGGTTGATGAAATGTTTGCTGATAATGCGCCTACATTAGGTGCTGCATCTGATGGTGATGGTGATCGTAATATGGTTTTGGGTGCTAACTTCTTCGTTACCCCGTCAGATAGTTTGGCAATTATGGCCGCTAATGCCCATCATGTCCCAGCCTATAAGTCAGGTTTATCTGGTATTGCGCGCTCAATGCCAACTAGTCAAGCACCTGATCGTGTTGCAGAAAAGTTAGGCATTGAATGTCATGAAACACCTACCGGCTGGAAATTCTTCGGTAATTTATTAGATGCAGGTCGTGCCACATTATGTGGCGAAGAAAGCTTTGGTACAGGCTCTAATCATATTCGTGAGAAAGATGGCTTGTGGGCAGTGCTTTACTGGTTAAATATCCTTGCAGTTCGTAAACAGTCAGTTGCTGATATTGTAAAACAACACTGGCAGGAATATGGCAGAAACTACTATACACGCCATGATTATGAAGCCATTCCTAGCGACATTGCCAAACAACTGATGATCGATCTTGAAGCTAAAATGCCAAGTTTAATCGGACAATCATTAGCGGGTAAAATAGTAAGTTATGCCGATAACTTTAGCTATACCGATCCTATTGATAATAGTGTATCAACCAATCAAGGCCTACGAATAGGTTTTGAAGATGGTTCTCGTATTATTTTACGTTTATCAGGTACCGGAACCAAAGGTGCTACGCTTCGCGTCTATATTGAATCGTATGAAGATGATGCAAATAAGCTCTATCAAGAAACACAAAGCGCCTTAAAAATACTCATCGAGGCAATTAATGAATTAGCTGAGATCACGCAGAGAACAGGTCGAACTCAACCCACAGTTATCACATAAAGGTAAACCCTATTCATGCAACAACTTATTTTAGGTTCCAGCTCACCATTTCGTCATGAACTACTCTCAAAACTAGGCTTACCGTTTATTACCGCATCGCCCGATATTGATGAAAGTCCGCTGGGCAATGAACAGGCCGAGCAATTAGTACAACGGCTATCAGAACAAAAAGCCTTAAAAATTGCAGAAAGTTATCCTAATGCACTGATTATAGGATCGGACCAAGTAGCGATATTAGATGATGAAATATTAGGTAAACCTGGAAATCATGCGAATGCTGTCAAGCAGTTAACTGCCGCATCAGGACGAACGGTTCGTTTTTTAACGGGATTAGCACTCTTAAATAGTAAAACAGGGAAGCTACAATCCTTAATAGAACCCTTTGAAGTGAGTTTTAAAACACTGTCAGCCACTCAAATAGAACATTACCTCAACACCGAACAACCATATCAATGTGCCGGTAGTTTTAAGTCTGAAGGATTTGGTATCAGCTTGTTTTCAAAGCTTCATGGCGATGATCCCAACACACTAATAGGACTGCCGCTTATTAAGCTAATCAGCCTATTAAATAATGAAGGAATTGATGTTCTTAAAGTGAATTAGAGTTGCCATTACCTCGATAAAGATAAGAGCAACCCTAACTGTGTCAGCAAATACTACGGTGTAGCAGGCACAACGGGGGCTGCACTAGCACCTGCAGCCATCTTGGCTGCTTTGGCTTGCATAATAGCCGTCATTAATTTACGCGCAGCACGTTGTTGCAGTGTTTTAGCCATACCTTTTTGCAGGCCTTTATTAACACTATTTGCCGCTAAAACAGCTTTTAAATTATCTAAAATTGGCGCACATTCATCAAATGTAATTGATGCAGCATCTTCCGTTCTTATATCCAGTTGATGATACTCAGCACGGTTTTGCATCATACATTTATTGTATTCCATAATAAAACCATACATTTCTGTTTGTGCTTCAGCCGGCATATCTGCAGGAGTTGTTAAATTATCCTCATCTACAATCGCAGTTGTAGCCACTTCTTCTACTGTGTTTTCAATAACACTTTCTGTCGTTTCTGTTTGTACAGCAACCGCCTCTTCACTTTCCGCGGGTTTATTCATAAAGTTATAGCTAGCAAAAGCGACAACAGCAATCAACGCAATAAAAATAAGATTCTTCATTTTTTCTCCTAAAAGGGTTTTAACTATTCTGATAAAATAAAACGAATACTATACCTATAGATGACAAGAAAAACTATGACACGCCTAAATGAAATCCACCACTGGCTTGAAGATGTCTTATCTTCAAGCGGTTATCAACTTGATATCGCCTCTGCGGATGCCAGCTTTCGCCGTTATTTTCGTGTTACGTTTAAGAGAAAAACATTGATTTTAATGGATGCGCCACCGGAAAAAGAAAACACACAGCCATTCATTACTATTGCTGAGTTTTTATATCAAAACAATGTTCATGTACCTAAGATTGAAGCCCAAAATACCCAAATGGGCTTCTTACTCTTATCTGATTTTGGGAGTAAGGCCTATTTGGATGAGTTGACTACCGACTCTGCTGACACGCTATATTCTTTAGCCATAAATAGTATTGTTGATATTCAGCATTGCCCGCTCAATACCATTGATTTACCACATTATGATCGTACTTTATTACAACAAGAACTGGATTTATTCCCTACTTGGTTTTTAGATAAACACCTATCCGTTACCACGCCTGATTTTTTACAAGATACTTTTGATATCCTAATTAACAATGCACTTGAACAACCTAAAGTGGTTGTTCATCGTGATTATCATTCACGTAACTTAATGCATACGGCAGAAAACTCACCAGGAATTATTGATTTTCAAGATGCGGTTATCGGTCCGGTTAGCTACGATCTGGTATCACTGTTACGAGATTGTTATATCTCATGGCCTGACCAAAAACTAGAGCAATGGATTAAATACTATTTCTCTCAGGCTCAGAAACAAGACTTATTAAGCAATGTTTCAATAGAACAATTTACACGCTGGTTTGATTTAATGGGCTTGCAACGACACATCAAAGTATTAGGTATCTTTGCCAGATTAAATTATCGTGATAACAAGCCTAACTACATGAATGACTTGCCATTAACATTAAATTATGTTCGAAAAGTTAGCGGTAAGTATCCTGAGTTTCATCAGCTACATGACTTTCTATCACAGCAACAATCAATAGTGGCGATAGAATGAAAGTCATCATTCTATCCGCAGGCCGTGGTGAACGTTTACGCCCTCTTACTGATCACACGCCAAAGCCTTTATTACAAGCAGGCAAACAGCGTTTAATTGAATACACTATTCAATCATTAGTTAAAGCCGGTTTTAAAGATATTGTTATCAATACGGCACATTTAGCCAAACAGTTTCCTGAGATACTCGGTGATGGACAAAAGTACGGTGCCCAAATTACCTATTCGCCTGAACAAGAAGGTGGATTAGAAACAGCGGGCGGTATCATTAATGCCCTGCCATTATTAGGCAGTGAACCTTTTCTTGTTGTAAATGGTGATATTTGGACAAACTATCCATTTGAAAATATAACAACACTTGCAGAAAATAAGCTATGTCACCTTATTCTTGTATCAAACCCTCAACATCATCCACAGGGTGATTTTGCACTGTCTTCATCATTGATTAGCCTCAATGGCAATGATAAATACACCTATAGTGGCATTGGAGTTTATCATCCAAAGATGTTTGCTGATTATGATGTACAACGACTTGCTCTTAAGCCGTTATTACTCAAAGTCATTGAACTACAACAAGCCTATGGTGAAATATACCAAGGAAAGTGGTCAGATATTGGTACTGTCGAACGCTTACAGGAATTAACGTCTCAACTTAACGGTTAGCGAATAAAAACTCTAATAATGCCTTTTGAGCATGAAGACGATTTTCAGCTTCATTCCATACCACACTATTGGGATCATCCATTAATTCTGCTGATACTTCTTCACCACGATGTGCAGGTAAGCAATGCATGAACAAGGCATCACTATTTGCCTGAGCCATCACATCATGATTCACTTGGAAATCAGCAAACGCATGTTCACGTTTCTTTTGTTCTTCTTCCTGGCCCATGCTGGCCCAAACATCAGTCACAACCAAGTCAGAACTTTGCACTGCTGCTCGCACATGATTAAACATGTTTATTGTCGCTGTAGATGAATCCACTATAGTTGCATCAGGCTCATAGCCAACAGGTGTCGCAATATTCAAGGTAAAACCAAATTGTTGCGCCGCATTAATATAGGAATGACACATATTATTGCCATCACCTACCCAAGTAACCGTTTTACCTTTAATAGAGCCGCGATTCTCAACATAAGTCTGCATATCAGCCAATAACTGACATGGATGATAATCATCAGTTAATGCATTAATCACAGGTACTGACGAGTTTGCAGCAAAACGTTCAACCATATCATGCTCAAAGGTACGGATCATAACCGCATCAACCATGCTAGAGATCACACGAGCTGAATCTTCAATCGGTTCACCACGACCCAATTGTGTGTCATTTGGCGACATAAAGATCGAACCACCACCAAATTGAACCATACCCGCTTCAAACGAAACTCGTGTTCGTGTAGATGATTTATCAAAAATCATCGCTAACACTTTATTCTTCAGTGGTTCGTAGATTTTACCCGCTTTCTGCATTCGTTTTAATTCGATTGCTCGGGTAATTAGCTGTTCTAATTCTGCAGGGCTTAAATCTTTTAAGGTTAAGAAATGTCTCATTACGCTTCGTTCTCATTCGCTTGTGATACAAGAAAATCAATAATCGACTCACTGACCATTGCCACAATTTTATTTGCTTCATCTATATTAATCATTAACGGCGGTAAAAGTCGAACCACATTATTCGCTGTTACATTAATAAGAATGCCTTTCTCTAATGCTATTTGAACAAGTTCTGTACATGGTACTGTTAACTGAATACCAAACATAAAGCCTAACGAACGGATTTCTTTTACATCATTTTGTTTAGATAAAGCCTGTTTAAAACCTTCAATAATATGAGTACTTATCGTATTAACATTATCAAGTAAGTTGTCTTTTTCAATGGTATTCAATACGGTCAATGCAGCTCTACATGCCAGAGGATTACCACCAAATGTCGAACCATGATTACCTGCTTGCAAAATATCAACCGCATTGCCAGCAACTAAACAAGCACCGATAGGCATACCATTACCAAGACCTTTGGCAAGCATCATGACATCAGGCAACAACGCTTCAGTATGTTGAAAAGCAAACATTTTACCGGTACGACCAATACCTGTTTGCACTTCATCTAACATCATTAATAATTTACGTTGCGTACACAAGTCACGTACATCTGCAAGATAATCATCTGCTGGAATTTTGATGCCGCCTTCACCCTGCACAGGCTCTAACATAACAGCAACTGCTTCAGGCCAATGACCGATTGCCATACGCAAGGCATCAATATCGTTATAAGGAACACGTACAAAACCGGGAACTAAAGGCTCAAAACCAGCATGAACTTTTGCATTTCCTGTCGCAGTTAATGTCGCCATCGTTCTACCGTGAAAGCTATTGTCCATCACGATAATAACGGGCTTATCTATACCTTGCTCATGACCGTATTTACGGGCAATTTTGATCGCGGCTTCATTCGCTTCGGCACCAGAGTTACAGAAGAATACCTGCTCCATGCCTGATAAATCAGTTAACTTATCAGCAAGTTCAGTTTGTAAAGGAATATGATAAAGATTGGATGTATGAATTAATGTAGCGGCTTGCTCAGAAATTGCGTGCGCTACAGCAGGATGTGCGTGACCTAAATTGCACACAGCAATACCACTTAAAGCATCAAGGTATTGTTTGCCGTTTGTGTCCGTCAACCATACGCCTTCGCCCTTGGTGAAAGCAACATCGAACCGTCCATACGTTGGCATGACTGAATTTGTCATGTTCCATACTCCATTAATCTGCCTTATTTAAAGGCTTAAAACGAAAAATGGCAGTTTCAAATGAAACTGCCATAAATCTAAAGACGGAGAATTTTATAGACTAATGCTAGCCTAAGCAAATTACTTATCTCTTATGCGGTTTTATGCTGCAAAGTTAGCGGCAACAAAATCCCAGTTAACAATTCCCCAGAATGCTTCAACGTATTTTGGTCGTGCATTACGGAAATCAATATAGTAAGCATGTTCCCAAACATCACATGTTAATAGTGGTGTTTGGTCTGTAGTCAGAGGAGTAGCCGCATTGCTAGTGTTTACAATCTCTAAACTTCCATCAGCGTTTTTAACTAACCATGTCCAACCTGCACCAAAGTTAGTCGCAGCAGATGTTGCAAACTTAGCTTTAAATTCATCAAATGAACCAAATGCAGCATCAATCGCAGTTGCTAAATCACCAGAAACAGCATCCTTACCTTCTGGTGTTAAACCGTTCCAGTAGAAAGTATGGTTCCAAATTTGCGCAGCATTATTAAAAATGCCACCGCTTGATTTCTTGATGATATCTTCTAACGATAAACCTTCAAACTCAGTACCAGGTACTAACTTATTCAAGTTAGTCACGTAAGTTTGGTGATGTTTACCATAGTGAAAACTAATTGTTTCTGCTGAAATGGTTGGTTCTAATGCATTATCTGCAAAAGGTAATGGTGGCAATTCGTAAGCCATGGTGAAATCTCCTAAAAATAATAACCGAGTATTTATCTCGGGATAGTCTAATCCAGCCCTACTTTCAAAGCAAGTAATGAGTTTAGCTATCTGAAAATAATGACATCAAATCCAAATCTAGGCCCATTAATATGGCATCTTCACGCCCATCTTTCCCAGGATAGTAATTTTTACGGACTGACATTTCATTAAACCCCGCGCTAATATAAAGTTGCTGGGCTCGCGTGTTTGAACTTCGCACTTCTAAAACGATAAGAACTGAAGAAATACTATTAGCATAATCAATAATATGATTAAGGACTTCGCGACCAAGCCCTTGCTTCTGAGCACTTGGTTTCACACATATATTTAACAAATGAGCTTCATCAACTACTTTCTGAACAATGGCATAAGCTTGTATTTCTTTGGCATCATCCACAAAAACCCATGCTCTATGTTTTGATTTCAAACAGCCTTCAAAGTTCTTTTGTGACCATGGAAATTGATTAGCAGATTGCTCAATATTAACGACATCAGCCATATCACTTTGATACATTTTACGTGACTTCATTACTGACTCAGTGTTGATTGTGCGAGCTGTAAATCTTGCCATGCTTCTGCCTTTTTCTCAGGCTCAGCAAGTAGCTCATTCAAACCAAAACTACACACAGTATTAATCTGTATTGTTTGAGTTTGATGTATTTCACCGCGGCTTATCGCTTGCTCACTTAGATCAGTGATTTCATCGCTCAAAACTAGCAATACTTTTTGCTTAGCATCTACAGATTGCAACTGTGGTAATTGTTCGGAACTAATTAATGCGACTTGCTCAGGGCTAACAGCAATTGCAGATAGCATGGCATACAATAACCGTTGCGCTTGCTCGCTATGCTCTTTATTCACCAGTATAATCCAAGTACAGCGTAATAGCTGCTCACTGGCTTGTTCTGAAGCGGTTACTACTTCTGGCTCTTGTGCATTAGAGCGTAACCGCCAGACAGGTATCCCCATTTCATTGAGCGAGGATAACTGTCTAGAAGTAAGTTCCATTAAACTTGCGGATGTGCTCGTTCAGCAGGTAATAAGATCTTATTAAGGGCATTGATATATGCCTTCGCAGATGCAATCACAATATCGGTATCTGAACCTTGCCCACTAACGATGCGTCCACCTTTCTCAAGACGAACATTCACTTCACCTTGCGAATCTGTGCCGCTAGTGATGTTATTAACAGAATAAAGCTGTAACTCTGTTCCACTTTGAACAAGCTCTTCAATTGCACACAACGCCGCATCAACCGGACCACTGCCGGCCATTTCAACTTGCATTTCTTCATCATCAATACACAATGTGACCGAGGCAACGGGGGTTTCCCCAGTTTCACTGCATACTTTTAATGATGTTAAACGAATTCGTTCATTGTCTAAGGTCACGGTATCACTGACTAACGCTTGTAAATCTTCATCAAAAATATCGTGTTTTTTATCCGCTAACTCTTTGAATTTTCTGAACACTTCATTTAAGTCAGCTTCTGTTTCAAACTCAGTACCTAACTGTTTTAAACGATTTTTAAATGCATTACGTCCCGAATGTTTACCCATAACCATTCGGTTAGCATTCCAACCCACATCTTCAGCACGCATAATTTCGTATGTTTCACGGTTTTTCAACACACCATCTTGATGAATACCCGATTCATGTGCAAAGGCATTCGCACCAACAATGGCTTTATTAGGCTGAACAGCGAAGCCCGTAATGCCGGATACTAAACGTGATGCAGCTAAGATCTGAGTGGTATCAATTGTTGTATCGACATCAAACATATCTTGGCGTGTACGTATTGCCATAACGACTTCTTCTAACGCCGCATTACCTGCACGCTCACCCAAACCATTAATGGTACATTCAACCTGACGTGCGCCATTTAATACCGCAGATAAAGAGTTAGCT
>DAOUSV010000010.1 GCA_030627065.1 Piscirickettsiaceae bacterium
CCATGGGCAGTGAAAGTAGTTGCTATCGTTGGATTCCCGCCTTCGCGGGAATGACGAATGTAGTAAAGCAAGGAATGACGAGTCTAGTGAAGCAGGGAATGATGACGATAGTAATGCGGGGCGTGATGTGTAGGAAACTCGGAATATTTTGGATAAGAATAGAGAGCCTAATTAAACGAGTAGAGATGAATCATGCTATCTAACCTTGTCGCTTTTTCGGTACGTTTCCGCGGTGTTGTTGTTGCCTTAGCTATCTTATTGATGGGCTATGGTATTTATAAAATTGCCAACTCAAGCCTTGATATATTCCCTGAATTTGCACCGAAGCAGGTGATTATTCAAACAGAAGCCCAAGGGCTGACTGCCGAGCAGGTTGAGGTGTTGGTGACACAGCCTTTGGAAAATGCGCTGGGCGGATTGGTAGGCACTGAGTCGATCCGTTCGCAGTCTATTCCTAGCTTGTCTGTGGTTATTTTGACATTTTACGATAGCACCGATATTTATCTTGATCGCCAATTAGTATCTGAACGCTTATTAGGCTTGAGTGACGCATTGCCAGAAGGTGTGTCGCCGCCGTTAATGGTGCCGTTAGAATCATCATCAGGCACGATTATGACCATTGGTTTGAGTTCGGATACGCATGATTTGATGGCATTACGTGCCTTAGTCGATTGGACATTATCGCCCCGGTTATTAAGCGTGGAAGGTGTGGCTGATATTAACGTGTTTGGTGGCGAAGAAAAGCAACTACAAATACAAATTGATGTTGATAAAATGGCGCGATACAACATTTCGATTGATGATATTACCGAAGCCGCCCGAGATGCCACGGGCATTATGGCAAGTGGTTATATTGAGAATAATAACCAACGCATGATGTTACGTTTGAGCGGTCAACCGATGTCGGCGCAAGAGCTAGCGAAAGTAGTCTTACGAAAAACAGGTAGCAATATATTGCTATTAGGTGATGTTGCGACCATCGTTGCTGCACCAGCACCAGCAATTGGTGGCGCAGCAATTGCCGGTAAACCTGGCGTTGTTTTGATGGTGATTGGGCAATATAAAGCCAATACATTAGCGGTGACACATGGTATCGAAGCGGCATTAGCTGAGTTTAAAGGCGGCTTTGAAGCGGATGGTATTACCTTACATGACGATCTGTTTCGTCCAGCCAATTACATCGAATCATCATTGCATAATATTAAAGAGCATTTAATGGTCGGTGGTGGATTGGTTATGTTGGTTTTGGTGCTGTTCTTATTCAACTTACGCACCGCATTAATTTCGATGACAGCCATTCCGTTATCATTATTTGCGGCATTGATTGTGTTGTTAGAAATGGGTGTGAATATCAATATTATGGTTTTGGGGGGCTTAGCAATTGCTTTGGGCGAGGTCATTGATGATGCGATCATTGATACTGAGAATATCTTTCGGCGGTTACGTGAGAATGCCGCCTTAGCTACGCCAGAATCAACCATGAAAGTGGTGTTTGATGCTTCAATGGAAGTACGGAGCTCGGTTGTTTATGCCAGCTTCATTGTGATGCTGGTCTTCGTGCCATTGCTTACCTTAAGCGGTGTGGCGGGGCGAATGTTTCAACCTTTGGGTGAAGCCTATATTTTAGCGATCTTTGCCTCTTTAGGGGTGGCTCTGACTGTTACGCCTGCCTTATGCCATATTTTACTAACGCGTTGGGGAAAGTTGAGTAATGAAGAGCCGCCTCTAATTCGATTTCTAAATCCAATTTATGGCTGGATATTAGGTGTGGTGAGCTATTATCCTAAAACAGTATTTGGCGGTGTATTCGCCTTTTGTGTGGCTGGATTAGCGATATTACCGTTATTAGGCGGCAGCTTTTTGCCAGAACTGCGAGAAGGTCACTATATTATTCACACGGCGAGCGTGCCGGGTACATCGATTGAAGAATCGTTACGAATTGGTGGGCAGATTGAAAAGCGTGTCGCTGAAATTCCCGGTGTTATTTCAACATCACAATGGGCTGGGCGAGCAGAGCGTGGTGCGGATACGTTTGGTACGCATTATAGTGAATATGAAATTGATTTAGAGCCAGGGATGGATGGTGCTGAGCAGCAAGCTGTTTTAGATGAGATCCGAGAAGCATTAGAAGCCTTTCCGGGTATTAACTCTGAAGTAAATACCTTCTTAACAGAGCGTATTGATGAAACAATTTCGGGTTATACATCACCTGTAGTCGTGAATATTTACGGTAAAAATCTGATTGAATTAGATAAAAAAGCACAGCAAGTGGCGGCTGTGATGCGTAAGGTTGATGGCGCGACCGATGTGCAGTTACGTGCGCCGCCGGGTGAGCCGCAGTTAGAAGTCCGTTTATTATTGGATGAGCTAGCTTACTGGGGCTTAAAGCCGACGGATGTGATGCGTACGATACGTACAGGGTTTGATGGTACTGTCGTTGGGCAAGTGCAGGAAGGAAATCGTGTTTTCGATGTTGTAGTGGTGCTGCCAGAAGAACAGCGTCAACAGCCGGAAGATGTACTTAACCTGCCTATTCATACGGATGATGGCGTTATGTTGCGTTTACGAGATATTGCCGAAGTTAAGCAAATTTCTGGGCGATATATGATTTTACATGCTGGCGCGCAACGCTTGCAGACCGTGACCTGTAATGTATCGGGTCGTGATTTAACATCTTTTTTTGCTGAATTAAAACAGCGAGTACATGATGATGTTGATTTCTCGGCTGATATTTATCCCGAATTTACTGGTGCGGCGGTTGCGCAAGCGCAATCTCAAGAAGATTTGATTGTTCATTCTACTTTGGCGGGAATCGCTGTTATCTTATTGCTTTATATCGCCTTGAATAGCCTACGTAATATGTTGTTGGTATTGGTTAACCTACCCTTTGCCCTTGTTGGCGGAGTGATCGCGGTATTGCTAACTAATGGTGTGTTGTCGATTGGTTCTATGGTGGGATTTGTGACATTGTTTGGTATTACATTACGAAATTCAATTATGCTCGTGTCGCATTTTCAATATTTAGTTGTTGAGGAGGGTGCACCGTGGAATGCGGCAACCGCCATTCGCGGTGCACAAGAACGATTGCCATCGATATTAATTACCGCATTGGTGACATCATTAGCTATGTTACCGATTGCGATGAATTCTGATAGTCCAGGACGGGAAGTGATGGGGCCAATGGCAAGTATTATTATCGGTGGCTTAATATCTTCTACGGTACTCAACTTATTGGTCTTGCCAAGTATTATGTTGCGTTATGGTAAGTTTGAGAAATAGAGTTTTATTTTGAGACTATTTTTAACGCAGGTATGACAAAAAATACTTATCGTGCAAAGGTCTCATTTTGTCATTCCCGTGAAAACGGGAATCTAGAGCCGTGTCACAAAGTTGAATTAACGTTAACAAACCTCTGAATGTCAACATCGGCTTGTTATATAACGGTTCATTAGAAATTATTTTCTTAAGCTCGCTGGATCCCCGCATAGGCGAGGATGACAGGTTTTTTTTAATCTCTTTTAGCAGTAATAAAGGCTGCGGCAATAATAAGCAGTACAACAACAAGAAATATCAAATCAAGCATGACTAATCACCAATAGCGAAGGTTTCAATACCTTGATTACGATTATCAGAGAAGAACTGATAAATTTTCGATAGTTCTTGTGATGAAAAGTGGATCAGAATTAGTTGTTGTCCCGGGTATATTTGGTCGGGGTTGTGGATCATGGTGAGTGTACTAAAGTTATAAATATAGCTTGAGTTGACCTTGTTATTCAGTATTTTTCCAAGAAAAGAACTTAGTCCTGAACTGAGTTTTTCATCTGCATCAGCAGGGATAATTGCTTGCACTGAATCTTTGTTTGAAGCAATACCTTCAATATGCACGCCTTCCCTAAACTTATCAATTAAGCCGGTTTGAATAATGCCCCATAAACCTTGTTGGTCTTGCTTTGTTACGCGATGTAAATAAAATAAAGCATTATCTGGCAATTCGCCAGATTGAATGATTTTATTGATGGATAATTTCTGTGTGCCATGATTAATCGTGGCGGCAATAGACTTTGAGTGATCGATATTTTGAATATCTATTAACTCGCCCGCTTTGATTTGTAGGCTATGTTTTTGCTGTGTTAGCAAGGTGATTGAAGCGGTGAGATCAATTTCTTTTTGATTAAGGAATTCAAATAATGGTTTTGTTTGAGGTTGACCGTTTTGGTCAAGAATAGTGAATAATATGGTTTGATCCTCATAATTATCACTAAGCTTTGCCAGTGTTGTCTGTTGAGTAATATCACTAGTGTAGTGCAGTGTTAGCACCGTATCTTTAGATATATTTTGATCTGCGAGAAGCTCTTCAATCGTAGTGATACGCTTCTCTAGTTTAGGTAAGGTGATAATGCTGTCTAGGCGTACAAATTGATCTTGGTTTTCATTAATTGTAATGGATTCTTCTTGAGATATGGCTAGAGAATCTATAAATATAGCGGCTTCTTTCTCGATGACCTGTTCACTTGACGGTGTTTTTTCTTCTGATTTAATAATGGTAAGTGGTAATTGAGAGTCAATAATTTCGATAGGTGGATTAACGGTTTGTTCGGTTCTTGATATTTTTAGGTCTGAAAACAATAGGAAACCAACTAAGAGCAACACTGCCAAAGCTAATAATGCTGGAACAATTGAGAGAGTAGTTTTGTTTGATGACACAATAAATTACCTTTACTAACAACAGCGTTAAGTCAGAATAAGCTACTCAGTGTTTGTTGATCAAGTATTTGACACCAGTTCGTTGTTTTATCTGGGCTAGGAAGCTGTTTAAGAATCGATTCTGCCTGTTGCATCGATTGAACTGCGATCATCGGACATTGTTGCTGTAACGTAAGAGTTAAGTGCTCTACAGTCGTTTTATTATCATTTATTACACTTAGTAATGAGTTAATCAATTGCGAAATATCTACTTGGGCTAATAAGCTGGGAATTGATTCAACGATAATCGAATCGACATTAGTTTTAAATGTAATGGCTAGATTTGCGAGTGATTCTTTATATTGACTTAGTTGCTGGTATTGAACAGGGTTTAGTTTGATACGTATTGGCACTAAGATCGGACGAGAGCGTAATGTATTTGTTTGGATCGCTTGCTGTAGTTGTTGCTGGCGAAGTGATTGTTCGGCTAGTTGTAAGTCAAGTAACATTGGCCCTTGATCTGAGTCGGCAATAATATATCGTTGATGTAGTAAGTTTATAACTGAACCAAATGCTGCTTGTTGCTCTTTTAGAGGCTGAGCTTGGTACTGTTGTGACTTTTCGGCAATATAATCTAGTGGAACTTGTTGTTGCTGAGCCTGTTTGGGAGGCGTTGTAACTGTTGCTTGTTCGGATGCTAAAGCATCTTGTAATGCACGAGTGATTAAGCCGTGAATAAGGCGGGCATGTCGAAAACGTACTTCATGTTTGGTTGGGTGAACATTGATATCAACCTGTTCTAACGGAATAGTTAAATACAGTACAAAGGCAGGGTAACGTCCGGCGGGAATAAGGTTGGCATAGGCTTGTCGAATAGCGTGGGTGATGACGCGATCTCTAATCACACGACCATTAATAAAGAAATAATGAATATCTGTTTGTGGACGGTGTGCTTCTGCAGTGCCTAACCAGCCTTGTAGTTCAATGTCATCAAACTGTTGTTCAATATATAGACTATTAGTGATAAACGCCTTGCCACAGAGTTTGGCAATCCGTTGCTGTTTTTTCTCCAAGGTGTCTGCAATTGGTAATTTAAATGTAGTGGTATTTGCAGGTTGATAGAGGAAGCCTACATCAAAATGACTGAGTGCCAGGCGATAAAACGTTGTGGCAATATGATGAAGTTCGGTTTTATTACCTTTAAGAAAGTGACGGCGAGCGGGCACATTAAAGAATAAGTTTCGCACCTCAACACTGGTGCCTAAAGGGTGTGCTGAAGGTGTAATCGTGTCACTTTTGGGAGAAAGTTGCCATGCACAGTCGCTATCTGCTTGGCGAGAGCTTAAAGTCAGCTCAGATATTGACGAGATACTGGGTAATGCTTCGCCACGAAATCCAAGGCTGGCGATGTGACTAAGCTGTTCGCTTGAGCTTAATTTGCTGGTGGCGTGGCGGCTTAGTGCTAACGGTAAGTCTTCAGGGTGAATACCAAAGCCATTATCACTAACTCGGATTAATTGGCTACCTGCACCTTCGATGTCGATTGTAATATGTGTTGCACCGGCATCGATACTATTCTCTACCAGCTCTTTGACGACAGATGCCGGGCGTTCAATAACTTCACCTGCGGCAATTTGATTGGCAAGGTTTAGTGGTAGTGCATGGATGCGAGAGTTCGTGGACATGTTGCTATTTTAGCAGTTTAGGGGATAAGTAATACATCACCAATTTTGAGTTTAGAGCTGCTTAAATTATTATTGGATTTTAATTGCATCATAGTCACTTGATAACGCTGGGCAATCATACTTAATGTATCGCCACTACTTACAATATGCTGTTGTGGCGTTATCGTACCGGGAATAGGATTGCGTTGAAAATAGTTACGAATACCAGACATCATGGCGCGTGCTAGTTTGTTTTGATGGCTACTGCTTTTCAGTTTACGCTCTTCACTTGGATTAGAAATAAAGGCTGTTTCTACCAGTACCGATGGAATGTCAGGTGATTTTAATACCACAAAGGCGGCAGAACCGACTTGTTTCTTATGTACATTTCCTACTCGTTTTAAGCCTGATAACACAGTGTTAGCTACTTCTAAGCTAGCTTCAAGACTCGCTGTTTGTGATAGGTCTAATAATACCGAGGCAAGTAAATCATCTTTATCTTCTAAGCTGATACCACCGGCAAGATCGGCAGAGTTTTCTTTATCGGCCAGCCATTGAGCCGCCTCACTACTTGCACCACGTTCTGACAGAACAAATACTGATGCTCCTTTGGCTTTACTGTTTTTAAATGCATCGGCATGGATAGAAAGAAACATATCGGCATTGTGTTTTCGTGCACGTTTAATCCGTTGACGTAAGCTGATAAAAGTATCGTTATCACGGGTTAAATAAGCCTTCATTCCTGGCTCAGCATCAACCAATTTAGCTAAGCGTTTAGCAATAGCTAACACCACAGTTTTTTCTTTAGTCCCATTTTTACCTAAAGCACCAGGGTCTTGCCCTCCATGACCTGCATCAATAGCTATAATAATATTTCGTTTTTCTGGAGGAGGATGAGTCACTATTTTTATAGTGAGCGGCGGCTGTACTTTTATTTTTTCTGTTACAGGGGTAACCTTTTCTACTTTAGCAGTGCTGATTGATGTGTCATGTAAATCAATAACAAGGCGGTGAGGTTGAGCTAAGTACTGACTATTAGTTTGTAGTGCTTTTTTCAGATCTAGTACAACGCGTAATGTTGATTTATTCCGTTCTGCATAGCGAATAGTATGGATAGGAGTGTTTGATAGATCGGGTAAGCTGAGAAGTTTAGGACGTTGTGTGTTTTTAAGATCAATTACTAAACGTTCGGGGTTTTGTAGAGTGAAAAGGTGGAAATTAGCTTGATTACTAAGATCAAAAACTAAGCGAGTATTTGCAGAAGACTGCGATAGACGAACACCTTCAATTGTTGCAGCCATACTGCTTATTGATAGGGTCAGCAGCAATAAAATAGGCAAAAATCGGGGCATGGGCGAATCTCTAGAACAAGTTAACGCTTATTGTGTAATTCCTAACAGTAAAAATCAAGCTATTCTTTTATAAATAAGAGAGATAGCGTAATAATATAAATTAAAGATTAAGGTTTGAATACATATTTTCACCTGCGGCTGAATGGGCTGATATTGTGATGTCTCGGCCATCATTTTGATAATTTAATGAAATGAGTAAGTCAGGTTCTGGCAATAAGTCACCACCCTGTTGTGCCCATTCAATTAAACACAGTGAATTATTGCTTAAGTAATCATCCAAACCGAGATAATCGAGTTCTTCTGGATCGGTTAAGCGGTAAAGATCAAAATGAAATACAGTTCTATTCGCTAAATCGTAGCGTTCAACTAGAGTATAAGTTGGGCTTTTAACATTACCTTGGTGACCCAATTGACGAAGCAGTCCTCGCGATAAGGTTGTTTTCCCTGCACCTAAATCACCTTCTAGGTGAATAGTAAATTGTTCAGGTGGACAGAGCTGGGCAAGTTTTTTACCCAGCGCTAATGTTTCTGCTTCATTGTTTAAATAGAATGTGAGTTGCTGTTCTGATTTCTCAGCCATATGTTTAATAGATTAGGTCTGCTAAGTGTCGAAGATGTGGCACTAAGTCCATGGCTAACATGCCTCGCTCTCCATCTTGTGCAGCTGCTTTATCTCCAGCCATACCATGCAGTGTCACACCGACACAGGCGGCATCCATTAGAGGGAAGCCTTGTGCTAACAACCCACCGATAACACCAGCAAGAACATCTCCCATGCCGCCACTACCCATACCTGGGTTTCCCCATGTTGATAGACGTGTAGGCGCTTCTCCATTATGGATTAACGTGCCTGAACCTTTCAGTACCGCAATACCACCATACCGTTTTTGTAATTCTTGTGCGGCAGCAAAACGGTCGGATTGAATGTCTGCTGATGAGCAATCTAATAGGCGGGCGGCTTCACCAGGATGAGGAGTCAATATCCAGTTATCATGTTTTTGTGGATTTTGGCTTAATAAATTAAGCGCATCAGCATCAACGACCATAGGTAGGCCGCTATCAATGGCTTTTTGGAATAAGGCTTTTCCCCAGTCTCCTTGTCCAAGGCCAGGGCCGACGGTTAATGAATTTGCCCGTTGTATTAATGGTGCTAAATCATCGGCTTCTTCAACGCCGTAGCACATTAGTTCTGGGCGAGCTTGGTTTAATATTGGGCTATGAACTTCGCGGGTGGCAATGCTAATTAAGCCTGCACCTACACGCGCACCGGCTTCTGCTGCAACACGTGCCGCACCAGGCATACCATGGTCGCCACCAATAATAAGTAGATGACCATATAAGCCTTTATGTCCTGTACGTTCACGGGGAGCAAGTAATGAGGCATCATTTTCTAAACTAACGCGACGCGCAACAGGCGTGAACTCTTTAAATATTGCTGAAGGTACATTGAGCGAGTCATAACAGACTGTGCCGGTATAATTCGGCCCCTCGCCCATGAATAAGCCTTTATTTAGACCTATAAAGCTAAGACAAATAGTGGCTTTTACCGCAGTACCTAATGCGCTACCAGTATCTGCATGCAATCCTGTTGGAATATCTAATGATAAAACAGGTGTACGTTTATTGGCATTGATAGCATCAATAATCGTTTTGTATTCACCGGTAATTTCACGATCAAGACCTGAGCCCAACATTGCATCAATAATGATATCGGTAGGTGGTAATTTGTCTTTAAAACGCTGTGTTTTAGTCCCTGATGCTAATAAGGCGTCACGGGCCGCCGCTGTTTCGGCTGTCATGTCTTTTTCTTCACCAGTGTGTAATGTGACTACTCGGTAACCTAGCTCTAAGGCTTGTCGTGCTAGCTCATAGCCATCACCACCGTTATTACCTGATCCACAAATCACCAATAAACGTTCTGCTTGTGGCCAATGATTTTTGATAGAGAGCAATGCCGCCGCGCCGGCTCTTTCCATTAATTTTGCTGTAGAAATATTATGTTGTTCAGTCACAATACTGTCTAGTTCACGTATTTGGTCTGCAGTGTAAAGATTGTGAGGTATATTAAGCATAAAATGTATATCCAAGGGTATCATCACGTTAAGTTAGCTCTATAATAGCCTGCATGAGTGGAATAAATACAGTGTTGACGGATAATGAATTACTTGAGCAGATGCGAGCTTGGGCACAATCGTTTGGTTTTCAGCAGCTTGGCGTGAGTGATGTTGATTTATCTAAAGCTGAGTCGGAATTAAGTGCGTGGATAGAAGCTGGCTTTCACGGTGAAATGGACTATATGCACCGTCATGGAACAATGAGAACGCGACCAGATGAACTTGTGCCAGAAACTGTCCGCATTATTACCGTTAGAATGGATTACTTCCCTGAAGCGTCGGCAGAGTCATGGTCAATATTAGAAGATGACCAGTTAGGCTTTATCTCACGTTATGCCCTAGGCCGGGATTATCATAAATTAATGCGTAAACGCCTAGTTCTTCTTGCTAATAAGATAAAAGAAGAAGTGGCAGATATGGGCTTTCGCGTGTTTTGTGATAGTGCACCGGTGATGGAAAAAGCCTTGGCAGAAAAGTCTGGTATCGGTTGGGTGGGTAAACATAGCAATATTTTAAACCGCGACCATGGATCGTATTTTTTCTTAGGTGAAATTTATACGGATTTACCATTGCCAGTATCTGAGCCTATCTCTGAACATTGTGGTTCTTGCGTGGCGTGTATTGATATTTGTCCGACACAGGCTATTGTTGCGCCCTATACCGTTGATGCTCGGCGCTGTATTTCATATTTAACTATTGAGTTACGAGGCTCAATTCCTGTCGAATTCCGCAGCATGATAGGAAACCGGATTTATGGTTGTGATGATTGTCAGCTTGTTTGTCCGTGGAATAAGTTTGCACAATCAACGAAGGAATCTGACTTTTTACCGCGACAAGGTCTAGATGCTCCGCAGTTATTGGGCTTGTTTGCTTGGACTGAGCAAGAGTTTCTATCAAAACTAGAAGGCAGCCCTATCCGGCGTATTGGTTATGAAAGTTGGTTGCGTAATATTGCTATTGCATTGGGTAATATTAAGAATGTTACACCTGAAATTATTTCAGCATTAAAGTCACAATTAAACAATTCATCGAGTGTCGTGCAGGAGCATGTTGTTTGGGCATTAGAGCAGCATAATAAATGATATGGGCATCAAGAATTAGATGACTCTCCTTTAGATTCTTTATCAACATACATTGCTTTATCGGATGCAGAAAGAAGAGTATCAAAATTATCACCATCATCAGGATAAATCGCAATACCTATGCTGACACCCACTTGCATAGAGACATCGTCGATAATAACGGGTTGGTCAATGTGAATGTCAATTTTTTCAGCCACTTCTTGCGGGTTAAACTCACCATTATGAGCTGTCATTAGAATAATAAACTCATCACCACCTAGACGGCCAATGACATCACTGCCACGTAAAACATAACGTAACTTATCGGCAGTGGCGATTAATAGGTCATCTCCAGCTTTATGGCCGTAGTTATCATTGATTTCTTTAAAGCCATCAAGGTCTAAAAATAAAACAGCAAGATTAGTTTTTTCTCGTTTACATTGACTCAGTAATAGCTGTAGCTGTTCTGAAATAAGTGTTCTATTTGCCAATCCTGTTAGGCTGTCATAATGTGCAAGTTTTTTCAGTTTGTCTTCTTGTTCGAGAAGTTTTTTGTTACTTAATGTGAGTGCTTGGGTACGAACTTCCACGTGGGAAGCTAGTTTCTTTTCACTATCACGTAAGACATTAATTAACTTTTCATCGGAGAGGAGCGTTTCTTGGCGTGCGTTATCACGTTCATCTCGAAAGAAGTTGATACGTTCAGCGAGAGCAAGTGATAATAAAATCATTTCTAAAGCGCTGCCAAAGACAATACCATGGCGAGTAAATATATTACTTGGTATCCAGCCTAGATTACGTAATGCGAATAATAGCGCTCCTACCATAAAAAAAATCCAAGCCATTAGGTAATATCTTGCATAGGGTTTATTTTTGATACTGAGTGATATGCCTGCACCAATTGATGTAAAGGCAAGAACAATACCGCACAAAGATAGAAAGGGTGCGATATACAGTAGCGAAATAAAAGGGCTGGCTAATGCGGAGAGCGCAGACACTATCACAAGTATCGAAAATAATTTATCGAATATAGGTCCATCTTTATTTGTTTGTAAAAAAGATTTAGAAAATAAGGCGGCAAAGAAAATAACAAATGAAAACCCAATGGGTACGGATAAATTATGCCAAATAGGTGATTTAGGCCATAACAATTCAAACCATAAGCCATTGAATGAGCCGATAGCAAGCAACATGGAACCAGCAAAAAGAACATACCATAAGTAGCTGGTTTCACGAATGGAAACAAATAAAAATAAATTGTAACTCACTAGGGCAATTAACAAACCAAGATAAAGATTAATATAAAAGTGTTGTTTTCGGCTTTGAGCCTGAAAGGTTTCAGCTTCCCATAGTGTTGCTCCGGCCGTCATGCTACCTTGGGTTCTTATACGGAAATAAATATCGGTATTACTTTGAGGTCGAAAGTCTACGGGGAAAATAAAGTTGGGGTGTTGATAAATACGCTGCTCGAAGGGAACTGTATCGCTAACATTAAATTGTGCCGAAACTGTATTGTCATCGATATTGATTATAAAAACACTAACATCGTCGAGTAGTGGAAAGTGTAATTCTAATAGCCGCGGAATCTCATAGTGAGATTGATTGACAATAGTTGTTTTAAACCAGTGAGTTTCTGGCTGGTATCCAAGATTGTAGCGATCATTAGGTAATGTATTAAATTGATGCTGAATCGTATCGGAGAGAATGTCTTGGATGGTGAGGGTATGTTCAGCATCAATTAACAGTTGGTAGCTCGAGCCTAATTCAATGGCATTGTTGGAATCTGTGAGAATAATAGCGGGCGTTTGAGCTTGAACAGGTAAAAATGCCATCAGCATTAGGACTGATAAAATAAAAAAGTAACGGGAAGATAATGGCATTAAATTCTGCATTTCAATACTTAAAATAAAGCCCAGAAAAGATAAATAAGTAGAATAAGCAGGAAGGGGACTAAGAAAGTAAATAATTTCCGACTATTTTCGACTAGCTCACTACTACGTTCTTGAATTTTTTCAGCTCGGTCCTGTAATTGAACTGCCTTTTCAATTTGTTCGGCATAAAGGTCGAATTGTTTCTGCTGAATTTCAAGTGATTCAGTTTGCTTCATTAATTGTTGTTGCTGATTATCACGGATTTCTCGGAGTAACTGTAATTGTTCATCTGAAAAATCTGACATAATTGGCGGTCGGTTACTTAGGTAGGTCAAATAAGTATTCGCGATAGTGTTCTAACTCTCGAATAGAATCTTTAATGTCATCCATTGCTAAATGAGATGATTTTTTCTTAAAGCCTTTTTCAACTTTTGGAGCCCAGCGACGAGCAAGCTCTTTTAATGTGCTGACATCAAGATTACGATAATGGAAGAAGGCTTCTAGTTCAGGCATAATACGCGCCATAAATCGACGATCTTGGCAGATGCTACTTCCACACATTGGTGAGACTCCTGCGGGAACATGTTCTTTTAAAAAATCTAGGGTTTGCTGTTCGGCATAAGATTCATTAAAGGTACTATTCTTAATACGATCGACTAAACCGGATTTACCATGTTGTTTGGTATTCCAATCGTCCATTGCATCAAGAGTACTATCAGCTTGGTGAATCGCAATAATAGGGCCTTCAGCTAGAATATTGAGATCTGCATCGGTAACTACGGTTGCGATTTCAATAATATAGTCATTATTAGTATCAAGCCCAGTCATTTCTAGATCTACCCAGATAAGATTTTTTTTACTTTTAGCCATAATATTTCTCTTTTCTTACTAGTGCGAAAATGAACTTCTTGCCATAGATTGTATCAAAGGCTAACCTAGCTCGCATTAGTTGATTTTAATCGGATAAAAATATGAATGAATTTACTTGGATATTCCTTGCTGCATTAGCATTGATGATGACCGTGGAAATATGGCTGTCTTTACGCCAAAGTCGTTATGTAGACAGTCATCGAAATAAAGTACCTGATGCATTTAAAGATCAAGTGGATATAAGTGCCCACCAAAAAGCGGCAAATTATACGGTTGCTAAAGGTAAAATTAATCGCATTGAAAGCGTGATTGGGGTTGTATTGTTGCTTGTGTGGACATTGGGTGGTGGCTTGGCTTTCTTGTCGGGCGCATGGCAATCTTTTGGCTGGAGTGATTCTGTTACGGGTATTGTCTTTATATTAAGTTTCTTTGTGATCGGTACCCTTATTGATTTGCCTATTTCTTGGTATAAAACATTTGTATTGGAAGATCGCTTTGGCTTTAATAATAATACGCCAGCATTGTTTTTAGCTGATTTAGCAAAACAGACCGTGTTAATGTTGGTGATTGCTGCGCCATTAATTTGGGGTGCATTATCATTGATGTCGAGTACAGGTGAGTATTGGTGGTTATATTTATGGGCATCGTGGATCGGTTTTACAGTGCTAATGATGTGGGCTTATCCTGCCTTTATTGCACCATTATTTAATAAGTTCACACCGTTGGAGGACGAAAAGTTAAAAGCACGTGTTGAAGACTTGTTGTCACGTTGCGGCTTTAAAAGCCAAGGCATTTATGTGATGGATGGTTCACGTCGTAGTGGTCATGGCAATGCTTATTTCACCGGCTTAGGAAATAATAAACGTATTGTCTTTTTTGATACCTTATTAAAGACCTTAAATGAAGACCAAATTGAAGCAGTATTAGCTCATGAATTAGGTCACTTCCGTCGTAAACATGTGATGAAAAATATGGGCGTGATGGCGATATTGAGTTTGGTGGGCTTGGCAGCATTAGGCTGGGCATCTGCAGAGTCTTGGTTTTACACAGGCTTAGGTGTGAGTACGCAAAACGAGGCAATGGCCTTAATCTTGTTTATGCTGGTCATCCCTGTATTTAGCTTCTTTTTGCATCCCATGATGACTGCGCTATCTCGCAAATATGAATATGAAGCGGATGAGTATGCGGCATCAGTATCAAGTAGTGACCATTTGATAGAAGCGCTGGTGGCTTTGTATCAAGAAAATGCCAGCACCTTAACGCCCGATCCTTTGGTATCTGCTATTTATGACTCTCACCCGCCGGCAACATTACGAGTGGCGCAGTTACAAGCAAATAAATAATTTAGGAGTATGAGATTTTAATTGATTTGGACTTGGTTGCGCCCGCTTTCTTTTGATTTATAGAGTGCTTGATCAGCACGATCAATAAGGCTGGTTGGTGTGTCGCCTATTTGAAAAAGGCTGATGCCAGCAGAAACTGTGAGCACTCCTATTTTTTGACCACTCTTTGTTTGTTTTAGCTTGCTAGTGGAAAATTGTGTACGGATAGTATTAGCAATATCTATCGATTCTTGTTGTGACACATCAAATAAGATTAATACCATTTCTTCACCACCAAAACGGGCGGCGACATGCTCTTTCCCTGCTTTTTCTTTTAAAATGGAGGAGAAAAATTGTAGTATTTTATCTCCAATTACATGGCCAAAAGAATCATTCACTTGTTTGAAGTTATCTAAGTCAAATAAAATAACAGCGGCTTTACGGATTGCTTGCTGGCATAATGTAGATAACTCTTTATCAAGAGCGCCACGGTTTAACAGACCTGTTAAAGCATCGGTTTGTGCAATTTCTTTAACAGCGGCTAATTCACGTTTTAATTGCTCTATTTCTTGTGAAGACTGTGCTAAATCTTGCTTTAAAGTATGGCTATTACTAAGCAATGTTTGAGTATTAGTGAGAATATTTTGCACCGTTGTTTTCAGATCATCAATGTCAGAATAGCTATCAAGTGTATTTTGAGAACTGGTTAGATCGGCAATAGAGTCATTTGTTGAGGATTCAGCTTTATTAATGTTTTCTAAGGTATTGTCAACAACGAGACTTAAACCGTTATTGGCTTTTTCGAGCCGTTCAGGCATTCCTTGCAACACATATTTTTCATATAAGGATTGTGTTATTTTTGAAGAAATAAGCTGTTTCTTACTTAATAAAACATTAATTTCATTATTTAATTTTTGATTCTCACCCGAAACATATTCATACCAAACTGCATAGTTAACCGGATTAATCGGCGTTTTGTGTTTATTAACTAATGGGATAACTTGTCGAAGATTTTCGGAGGCCTGTTGAGCTGGATCTGTGTACACAGGAGGAAATGATTTGTTAGCTGACATGTGAAGAAGTCCTAAAGCCTACAAGCTGTTCTTAACTTGATATATTAGGTTGTCACCTTAACATGTTGATTTATAAAAGTCATGGTAATTATTGATAAAGAAGTAATGACAGGCAGAATGAGCAGAATATATTGACTATTAACAGAAAAAACAGCAGTTAGCATGGTGATAATAAGGAAGCTAAGCATGACACAGTTCTGCACCCAATTATTACCAGCTAAAATAGTACCAAGCTGATGACTTGGAGCATGAGATTGGATGAGAGTATTAAGTGGCACAATAATGAGTCCTCCAAACAAACCAAAACTAATGATGGTTAAAGCAAAGCTTGTGCTTGTTGTGCAATGAGGTAAAAGGAATAGAGCGGTAATAACTCCTAAAGAACCTATTATAAGAAGTTCATTAGATACTCTATTTGTTAGTTTACCTGCGATTAATGAACCAACAATAATACCTATACCAGAACAAGCGAGTAGACCTTGAATAATGACGGTATTAGATTCATTGAGTACTGTTTTAGCAAAAGCTGGAAATGTAGCTAGTAAGGTTTGAGATATTCCCCAAAATAGAGACAAGCCTAAGATTGAAAGCCAAATAATCGGAGTTTTTGAAATAAGAGATATATTGTCTTTGATACGGTTTCTTTGGTGAAAACCTTGCCAGCTGAAAGGTAATCCTTCTCTTTTGATAAAGTTAGGTAATTTTAGTGTAAGCAACCACTCGATGACTGACAGTCCTACTAACAACCAACCAATAGGAGCAATAAGCTGAATAATATCTTGTTCAGAACTATAATTCTGGTTCTGCAGTAAGTGTTCAAATAAGATTGAAAAGAGAAACATTCCGGACAAAATAGCCACAATAGTAACGGCTTGAATAAAGGCATTCCCTGATGCAATACGATAACCTCCTACTATTTCACGAATATAACCATATTTTGCGGGTGAATATAGGGCGCTTTGCAAGGCAAGTATAAATGTCATGCAAAAGGTAAATAAAAACCAGCCTTGATAATAACCGAGTGTGATGAATAAGGTAATAACGATAGCGGATAGGGCTGACCATCGCATAATCTTAGGTTTAGAAACGTGATCCGCTAAAAAGCCAGAAGTGGTGAAGAGGAGAATAAAAGGCAGAAGAATTAAGCCATTAATAATCGCGGTGAGAATGATTTGCTGTGACTCATCATACATTTTGAAAATAGTATTTTGAATGATGATTTTATGACCTAAATCTACCATTGCATTGATAAAGGCCACTATTAGAAAAGAGATAAAGCCCCGTATTTTATAAACAGGCTTGTTGGTATTCATTTAATGTTAGAAAAATAAGGGGCTGAGTTTGAGTTCAGCCCCGATTATATTTACTTTTCACTTTCCAAAAAGCGTTCAGCATCTAATGCGGCCATACAACCTGCTCCGGCAGATGTAATAGCTTGACGATAAATCTGATCGGATACATCACCGGCAGAGAAGATACCCGGAATACTTGTTTGAGTACCTTTAGTTTGCGTGATATAGCCGTGATCCATATCGAGTTGACCTGCAAAAATATCGGTATTCGGTTTGTGACCAATCGCAATAAAGACACCTTGAACATCGACATCTTGCGTGCTGTCATCTAGTGTACTTTTAACGCGCATTCCTGTTACGCCAGCATCGTCACCTAATACTTCATCAAGCTGGTGATTCCATAAAATATCAACATTCGCTTCTTCAGCTTTCTTAATAAGTTGAGCGCTTAATATCTTCTCAGAGCTAAATTTGTCACGACGATGAACAACCGTCACTTTGGATGCGATATTTGAAAGGTATAAGGCTTCTTCAACTGCGGTATTACCACCGCCGATAACGGCCACAGGTTGATTCTTATAAAAGAAACCATCACATGTAGCACATGCTGAAACGCCGCGACCTTTGAAGGCTTCTTCTGATTCCATACCTAGATATTTAGCCGATGCACCTGTGGCAATAATTAAGGCATCACAGGTATACTCACCGGCATCACCAATTAGGCGAAATGGACGTTGGCTTAAATCGGTTGTGTGGATATGGTCAAAGATGATATCTGTACCAAAACGTTCAGCATGACGTTGCATACGTTGCATTAACTCAGGGCCTTCAACACCTTGATCATCACCAGGCCAGTTATCAACATCGGTTGTGGTGGTCAGCTGTCCACCTTGTTCGATACCTGTAATTAAGACCGGTTCTAATGCGGCACGAGCAGCATAAACGGCGGCAGTATAGCCCGCAGGACCAGAACCTAGAATAAGTAAGCGGCAATGTTTTGTTTCAGCCATGACGGTTGTCTCCAAAAGTGGTTAATTTATCAATTGCATCTAGGGTACTCACTACCGTGACTTTGGTAAAGTATCTTAGTCTAAAAGCTGTGTTAAAATGATCTGCTAATTGATTGGTCTAACTGGAAATATCGCATTGGCACAAGCAACACCGCTAGGTAATAAAAACAAAGATAACGAAGCCGTGGGCGCAGTAGGCTTCCGTTTGCGAGAAGCGGCATTGATATTATCACTTGCTTTAGCTATGTATTTATTACTGTCACTAATCTCATACAATCCAACAGATCCCGGCTGGTCGACGACAGGTCTTGATGATATTGTTAGTAATAGTGGTGGTATTGTTGGCGCTTGGCTTGCTGATGCCTTGTTATATGGCTTTGGCTTTCCCGCTTATTTATCCCCCTTAATGCTGGCCTTTAGTGGTTGGTTATTATTTAGTTGGGGCAAACGAGCTGACTCTGATAGTGCGCTTCATTTTTGGGTATTGAAAGCAACAGGTCTAATTATGGCGCTGTCTGCGGCAAGTGGCTTATCTACACTTAGCTTAATTGCTTATGCAGGAAACCTTCCTTTAGGGGCCGGTGGCGTTTTAGGCGAAGTAGTGGGTAATGGTTTTGTTGCTATCTTTGGTGCGGTTGGTTCTAGCTTATTATTATTCGCGGTTTTCTTGACTGGCATTACCTTATTTACAGGATTATCATGGCTAATGGTTATTGATCGTTTAGGTAGTTTCGCTTTATTTATCGTAATGATTGTCTCTCGATGGATACGAGAGCTTAAAGAAAAATTAGCTGCAAACCGTACCAAGCAACTACGTGAAGACACTTTCCGTGAGCAAAATGACAAACTTCAATTACGCAGTAAAGTACGCGTAGAGCCGACTATCCAAGTTACAGAAGTCAGCCAGCGGGAAGAAAAAGAACGGCAAGTACCTTTATTTGAAACGGCGGAAGAGGGTGTTATGCCTGCTTTAGCTTTGCTCGAGCAAGCAGAAGCAAGTAAAGGTGGCTATAGCGAAGAAGTCTTACAAGCTCTTTCTCGCCAGGTAGAATTAAAATTAAAAGATTTTGGTGTAGACGTGCAAGTGGTTGAAGTTCAACCAGGCCCTGTCGTAACGCGATTTGAACTGCAACCTGCGGCAGGAATCAAGGTTAGCCGAATTTCTGGTTTAGCAAAAGATCTAGCGCGTGCTTTATCTGTTAGCAGTGTTCGTGTGGTTGAGGTTATTCCGGGTAAGCCTGTTGTTGGTTTAGAGATCCCAAATGAAGTGCGTGACATGGTACGTTTACGTGAAATATTAGGTTCATCAGAATACGAGAAGAGCAAGTCAGTGCTGATGATGGCATTGGGTAAAGATATTGCTGGTCGTCCAGTATCTGTAGATTTAGAAAAAA
>DAOUSV010000062.1 GCA_030627065.1 Piscirickettsiaceae bacterium
AGTCGGTACCGAAGGTAATGTGAATGCTACCGTATTCCCCTATCTATTGTTATTAAACCCAACCGATATTTTCCGGCTGATTGTGATTGATTTCTTCGCACAACAACAGTTAACAGGTTTGATGGCTGTAGCGCAACAAGCTCAAATGGCGACATCAACCTTAGTTTTAAGCATGTTAGCGTGGTTTATTGCACCGGTGATGATTGCCATTGCCATCTTTAATAAGAGAAAACTGTAATGCTCCATAGATTAAGTTTGCTACTGTTTATATTAATGCTAACAGCCTGTGGCGAAACACCTTCAGATTTGAAACTAGCACAACAAGCAATGACTATTGAACGCAGTGATGAATGCCATTTATGTGGCATGATTATTACTGGTTTTTCTGGGCCTAAAGGTCAGTTATATAAACGAGGCAGTGAACAGAATCTAAAGTTTTGCTCAACCCGCGATATGTTTTCATATTTATTAGATCCCGAACATCAACATGCTATCCAAACCGTCTATGTTCACGATATGGCCGTCACGCCTTGGGATACGCCGGATGATGAATTATATATTGATGCGCGTACAGCTTTTTATGTTGTCGGACATAGCCAAAAAGGGGCTATGGGGCCAACACTTGCTAGTTTCTCAAAGCATGCTGTTGCCAATACATTTATCCAAGAGTTTGGTGGTCAACTTTATCAATTTGAAGATATTGATCAGCAGTTATTGTTGGATATGAGATAATAAGCCCAAGTTATCATTTAAGTTACAGTTTTTCTATTTCGTCATCCTCGCGTATGCGGGGATCCATGGGCAGTGAAAAATAGTACTATCGTTGGATCCCCGCATACGCGAGGATGACGGGCGAGTTTGATACATTTTTATTCAAACAAGGCACCTCTGTGGATTTAACACATCATCGACATGAATTTCTGCAAAATGGATTACGCAGAGAAGAACTGGCATCTGATCCGTATGAACAGTTTAATGTGTGGTTTAAACAAGCTGAACAGGCCGGTGTAATTGAGCCTAGTGCAATGAGTTTGGCTACAACTGATGGTATGGACGTATCTTTACGCACTGTATTATTGAAGTATTTCGACCAACAAGGCTTTGTGTTTTTCACAAATTATGCCTCTAAAAAAGCCAAACAAATTGATGCTAACCCCAATGTTGCATTACTTTTTCCGTGGCTTGCCATAGAGCGACAAGTCAAAATAAGTGGACGAGTAGAGCGAGTATCAATAGTTGAATCGCTTAAATACTTTGCATCTCGCCCTAAAGATTCACAACTCGGTGCATGGGCTTCACAGCAATCTAGTCATATTTCATCACGGCAAGTTTTGTTAAGCCAATTTGAAGCCATGAAGAATAAATTCAAACAAGGTGATATTCCATTACCTGATTTTTGGGGTGGTTACCGTATCATCCCTACAAGCATAGAGTTTTGGCAAGGTAGAGAAAACCGCCTTCATGATCGCTTTGTCTATGACCTCTCAGAAGGTCAATGGAATATTAACCGCCTCGCACCATAATTTAGGACAGACCATTGTTAAGCTATCGCCACTCATACCACGCTGGAAATCATGCAGATGTTCTTAAACACATTGTGCTGATTGAAGTTCTGCAACATTTAACTAAAAAAGACAGTCAATTCGATTATATTGATACCCATGCAGGGGCAGGGCTTTATAATCTGAAAAGTGACCATGCAGCTAAGTTGCAGGAATACACACAAGGCATTGCCAAACTTAAATCTGAAGAATGGTCTGAGCTAGCAACATATTTTGATATTATTTCTTCTCATAATCCTAATGGGAAATTAAATTTTTACCCTGGCTCACCATTGATTGCCGATTATTTTCTACGTAAAAAAGACCGTAGTTGGTTGTATGAATTACATCCGAAAGATGCTGAACTATTATCAAATAATACGGCAAGGAATAAAAGAACACGGGTGATGTTAGAAGATGGATTTACAGGACTACTTTCATTACTACCGCCTGTTTCACGCCGTGGATTAGTACTTATCGACCCGTCGTATGAAATTAAAACCGACTATGCTCGTGTGTTTAATACGATTAATGATGCTTATAGTAAGTTCTCAACAGGAACGTATGTGCTTTGGTATCCCGTGACCGATAGAAAAAACATCGATACCTTAGAGCGACGATTTAAGCGTAGTGGCATTAAAAATATCCAACAATTTGAACTTGCGATTGCCCCGGATCAGTTTGGATCAGGCATGTCAGCCAGTGGTATGATTATTATTAATCCGCCGTGGACATTAAAAAAGAAAATGTCACAAATATTACCTAAACTGGTCAGGAAATTAGGTGGTGAAGGTGCTTTTTATAAATGTGACCAGTTGGTGGGTGAATAAGCTAACTTATACTGGAGAAGGTAGAAATGAAACTAGGTCTATTAATTACAATGCTCTCGATATTTAACACTGTTCAAGCCGATGATTTAAAAATTGGTGATACCGCACCTGAACTGAATTTGTATGATCAAGAAGGTAAGCTACATACAATTAAAGACTATACAGGTCAGTGGTTAGTGCTATATTTTTACCCTAAAGACAATACTCCGGGTTGTATTAAAGAAGCCTGTGAGTTTCGTGATGAATATAGAGTAATTAAAGAGCAAAACACCCAAGTATTAGGCGTGAGTATTGATAGCCAAGAAAGTCATGCTGAGTTTGCAGAAAAGTATCACTTACCATTTCCATTATTAGCTGATAAAGATGGGGCTGTAGCAAAAAGTTATCAATCATTATTTTCTTTTTGGCCGATGAAGTTTGCCAAACGTCACAGCTTTATTATTGATCCAAAAGGTATTATTAGAAAAATATACCGCAAAGTAGATGTTGATAGTCATAGCAAGACAATCATTGCTGATATTGAATTACTTCGCAGTGGCTCAGAGTTGAAATGATACTTTCATGACTTCCGATACAAAGTTACATCCACGAAACCAACATAATGATGGCTACAATTTCACAGATTTAGTGAAACAGTTGCCGGAGCTTGAGGCTTTTACACGCCACAATCCAAACGGTCAGATCACGATTGATTTTCAAGATGGTCAAGCAGTGCGTGCACTTAATAAAGCCTTGCTCAGGGCCTATTACAATATTAATTTCTGGGATATTCCTGCCAACTATTTGTGTCCGCCGATCCCTGGCCGTGTTGACTATATTCATTGTCTGGCAGATTTACTTGCCAGTGATAATAATCAAGAGATTCCTCATGGGAGAAATATCCGAGTATTGGATATAGGTACTGGCGCTAATCTAGTGTATCCGCTTATTGGTCAGAGTGAATATGGTTGGAGTTTTACTGGTGTCGATATAGATCCTACAGCGATCAAAGTGGCGCAACATATTTGCCAGTTTAATAAGTTAAATATCAAACTTAAGTTACAAAATAATCCTGAGGATATATTTAAAGGGGTGATTGGAAAGCATGACTTTTTCCATCTAACTATGTCCAATCCACCTTTTCATGCCTCGACTGAAGCTGCAAAAAAAAGCACCCAACGCAAGTGGAAAAACTTAGGAAAGGGAACACAGAACAAACTTAACTTTGGTGGTCAGAATGCTGAACTTTGGTGTCCGGGCGGTGAGGTGAAATTTATTGCTACGATGATTGAGCAGAGCGTAGAGGTTGCTGAGCAATGTCTGTGGTTTAGCTCTCTTGTATCAAAAAAGGACAACCTTAAACCATTGTATAAAATGTTAGAAAAAGTTAACGCTGTTGAGGTCAAAACCATTGATATGGCACAAGGACAAAAGGTGAGTCGCTTTATTGCTTGGACGTTTATCGAAAAGAATGAGCGCCAGTTATAATTAAACTACTTTAGTAGGTATATTCTTTAACTGATTACTTTGTAATATGTTTTCGAGTATTTTGTTTTTTTGTTCTACCGTTGTTTCAGACTTTCCCCAAAGCATAATATCTTCAAGACTACGCGAACAGCCAATACAAATATCATCGGAATCTAAGCCGCACTTTTTAATACAGGGGGAAGGTATTATTGACATTTCTTATTCTTTTCAGCTATCCACTGTGACATGTATTTGGTGCTCATCATAGTGTGATGTTTCAACATGCTTCCGGTGAAATTAGTTAAACGATGTTGGCTTAAATTAGTTTCAACCCGTGTTATCTCTTCAATTAGCGACTTACCCAGCTTTTCAATATCATAGTGGGATTGCAATAATGGCAACGCATTTTTCTGTGCTTTTAACCACAATTCTTTGTCGTTATATAAGGTAACAGCATGCTCGACAAACTCGCTTATATTATCGGTAATAGCACCAGGCCATGGTAACTTATCATGCATGCTTTCACTGCCTACCGAGCTTGTTACGCTCGGTGTTTGCATTATCATCGCATCTAATAACTTACCCTTAATGCCAGCACCAAAGCGAAGAGGGGCAAGGCAAATACGAGCATCTTCCATCACCGACTGTGCATTATCTGCCCAACCTTTAATTAAGAATCCTGTTTTAGGATTATGTAAGGCGGTGGCTTTAGGTGGTGGATAAGAACCATAAATATGCAATTCTGTTTTGGGTAGTTGCTGACGAATCAATGGCCATATTTCTTGTAAATAAAGCACTGCATCCCAATTAGGCGCATGGCGAAAATTACCAATAGTCATAAAATGTTGGCGTTCAGAAAAAGGTTTTGTTTGCTTCGGACAGCTTGCCAAATTAACCATAAAAGGAAAATGAAGTAGTAGGCTAGGATCAACGTTAAAAGTATTAATTAATAGTTCTATTTCAAAGCTAGAAATAATCAATGAAATATCACAACGCAAGATGGCTGCGATTTCACGTTTAGCAAGATCACTGAATAAATCCACCTGTGTCATATCGCGATCTGCTTTTAATGCCCGATGGCGAGCATCGCGTAGACATTGTAAATCTTCGGTATCTAATATCTTAAGAGCATTGGGGCAATTTTTTTCAACACGCCAGCCAAATTGCTCTTCCATCATAAAACGGTCAAACATAACAATGTCTGGTTGGTATTGTGTAATATAATGGTCAAAGCTATCGCAATTAAGGGCTATGGCTTTACTACTAATGCCTTCGCTGGCGAGATCAATCATATGATCGGATTCTTGTGCCGGTGTGGCAAACTCAACCTGCCAGTTTTGTTGCTTATATTGGCGTAGAATCGACATCATATGACTGCCAGCCGCCGATGAATTTGGCTCAGGCCACACATAGCCGATAATTAATACTTTTTTCATATTGAGACCTGTACCGAAAGATGCCAAAGCAAAAAGACCATTTTACCTCATTTAAGCAGTCGATAGCATCGTATTCCTTGCCGGAACGCTTTACCTTTCCCTTTTATTACCAGCCGCATCCTTTGTGTTTGTTGGCAGCACAAGAGTTACAACATCATCTTGAAACACAAACAGATTGGCAATATGATTTTGATGTGACTGGCAAAATGTTTGGTGTGTTATTAGTGCAGAATGCCGAGGGTGATATAGGGTATTTATCGGCATTTTCAGGGAAGATAGCTGATAGCAATCATTTGCCGAAATTTGTGCCGCCGGTGTTTGATATGTTGGCAGAAGAGGGCTTTTTCAGAATCGGTCAGGCAGCAATAACGCAATTAAGTGATCGCATTAAAATCTTAGAAGCCAATCCTGAAATAGCTATATTTGCAGCTGTAATCGAGACTGAGGAAGCCGCTTCAATTTCAGCGATAGGTGCTCATAGAGAGGTGATGATTGAGGGGCGAAAATCAAGGAAACAGCAACGGTTAGCTGCTGAGGATAATGATAATTTCACTGAAATAAAAGAACAGCTTAGTAACGAAAGTATTAAACATCAGAACCAATTACGAGATTTAAAACAGCTGTGGCAACTGCGAATTAATAAGGCTCAGGAAGATTTCGAGCAAATTACATCTGAATTATCTGAGTTAAAAGTGGCACGTAAAGCATTATCAAACTCGCTACAGAAGAAGCTATTTGAGCACTATCGTTTTCTTAATCAAGATGGGTTTGAAAAAAGCTTATATGATATTTTTAGAGAAACAGACAAGCAAACACCACCCGCTGGGGCAGGCGAATGTGCAACGCCTAAACTCTTGCATTATGCATTTGAAAATAAACTAAAACCTTTGGCCATGGCAGAATTTTGGTGGGGTGTTTCACCGCAATCAGAAGTCCGCCATCATAAAAACTTTCATACCTCTTGTTTGAGTAAATGTAAGCCTATTTTAGCGCATATGCTGGAGGGAATTGAACAGGATGAAAACCCTTTATTAACTAATCCCGCCGAAGGGAAAAACATCGATATTATTTATCAAGATGAGGTAATGGTGATGATTAATAAGCCCGCAGAGTTTTTATCTGTGCCGGGTAAGAATATTGAAGATTCGGTTTATCTTCGAATGAAACAGTTATACCCAGATGTAGCAGCTTCGTTAATTGTTCATCGCTTAGATATGTCGACATCGGGTTTAATGGTGATTGCTTTATCTAAACAAGCCCATAAAAATTTACAACAACAGTTTATCAATCGAACGGTTAAAAAACGCTATATTGCATTATTAGACGGCGAGTTAATGCAGGATGAAGGCTTAATAGACTTGCCACTTCGGGTTGATTTAGATGATCGACCTCGGCAATTGGTTTGTTATGATTATGGGCGAACTGCACAAACTAAATGGCAAGTGATTGAGCGTAAGAATAAGCAAACCAAAGTCTATTTTTATCCGATAACAGGTAGAACGCACCAACTTCGGGTGCATTCGGCACATATCAATGGTTTGAATATGTCGATTGTGGGTGATGATCTTTATGGCAAACCAGCAAGGCGTTTACATTTGCATGCTGAGTCATTAGCCTTTCATCATCCAATTACAAAAGACTGGATGGAGTTTCAAGTTGATGCTGATTTTTAAAATACCGTAGGTTGGAATTCATTCCAACTTCAAGCCTCTATCAAAGGCATATGTTGGGTTAAAACCACGACTTACAGATGAATTCTATCGTCGACGGGAATGAAAACAATAACATCAAGTACGATAAATCGTTTCAATCAAATGAAAGCCAAACTTAGTTTTGACTGGGCCATGTACCTTCAAAACAGGCTTTTTAAACACCACACTATCAAATGCCTTTAGCATCCTACCGGGTGGAAATTCACCTAAATCACCACCTTTTTTAGCTGATGACTTACATAAGGAATGTTTCTTAGCTAACTTGGCAAAATCACCGCCTTTGGTTAGTTGTTGCTTTAGCTGTTCAGCCTCTTCTTTGGTTTTGACTAGAATATGTCGAGCAGATGCCATTGCCATTAGAGCACCTTTCCAATGGCACAGCTTACTAGTGACTTTGCCTTACCTTTCAATGCAGCCATCCCTTCAACGGAGCCCCGCTCAGGGTAGCCCAAAGCGAGTAGGGTTGAAATGTATAGGGCACGATTAGAGTCACTATCAGCATCAATGGTCACGACCTGATCATCAACTGAAATATCAACCGCTTTCACACCTTCAATGGCCATTAACTTTTTAGTAATGGTATTGGTGCAACCGCCACAACGAATATTTTCTACCGTAATGTTTATCTTCATAATAATTACCTCTTACAGATAGACCTATTTTCTAACGTAATGTTCGACTAAATAAATTCAACGCCAGTTGATAGCCTAGCATTGCTGTTTGTGCATCATAACGACCGCCATCACCTTCATCACGCATAAAGGCATGTCCGGCATTAAACTCATGCCATGTGAACCTAATATCAGTCTCGTTTAGTGCCGTGTAAATCTTGGCAAGCCCTGCCGCCGGGATATGATTATCCTGTTTTCCCCAAATCATACATAACTCACCTTTAATATCATCAAGGCGTTCCATACTATGTTGACCAGCTTGATTCGGAATAACTTGAACATGTAAATCAGTGGCATAAAAACACGCAGCACCTTTAACTTCAGGCTGTAATGCTGCACGAAATGCTAAATGACCACCAATACAAACGCCCATCGCACCAATATGACCATTACTCCAGTCTTGTTGTTGTGCAAACTCGATTAACGCCACATTGTCAGAATCGTAACCCTGCACATCTTTAGCATGTTTATCGGCATTGCCTTTTTCACGACCTGCATCGTCAT
>DAOUSV010000148.1 GCA_030627065.1 Piscirickettsiaceae bacterium
GCACTATCAATATTAAATACTGGAATACGCATTAATTCACGCATTGATGGCACTCCAACAACACGAACTTCACCTGATTGACCACCACTCCAAAAACCGTAGTATTCATCTAACTCACCTGGAGCAACAACATGATGTGATGCAGCACCTTTGTGTCCATCAGCTAATGCCGGTGTTGATAGAACTGAACCGATACCTGCGCCTATCGCACCAACAGCACCGACCATTGCAGTAGAACCACCTAAAAATAAGCGACGGCTCATCTTCACATGTTCACTGGCATTTTTATCTTCTGCGTCTACAACGGGTAGACCTTCATCTTTAGGATCAATCATTGTTGTTCTCCTTAGTTATTTTCTAATTACTTCTTTACTTGAACTACTGGAATCTCATTTAACTTGCCATCCATCTTATGACGCTTTTTATACTGTCTAAGTAATGGTGGGCATTTTTGTTCATCGTGATAGGTTACCTGGCAATCTAGACACCAATGACATTCATTGGCATTAATTTCACCTGTTGGATGAATCGCTTGGATTTCACATTCATCAGCACAAACCTGACAGGGTGTGCCACATTCTTTACGGCGTTTAAGCCAATCAAATAGACGAAATTTCGACGGTATTGCCAATGCCGCACCCAGTGGGCAAATATAGCGGCAATAAACTTTATTGGTAAAAATCGACATTGATAATAAAATAACGGCATAGAGCACATAGCCCCATTCACGCTGAAACTTCAACATAATCACTGTTTTAAACGGTTCTATTTCAGCATAACGCTCTGCTTCACTCATTGATTCTAGTGAAATGGCAAACAGGCCTAATAAAATAAGATATTTCACCGCCCATAAACGCTCATGTAAGGCAAAAGGAACGATAAACTGTTTTATTTTAAATTTACGAGCCGTTTCATTAATAAGCTCTTGTAAAGCACCAAATGGGCATAACCAACCACAGAAGATTCCACGTCCCCATAGCAATAATGTCATGGCAACAAAGCCCCATAAAATAAACATGATTGGATCAAGTAAGAATGTATCCCACTTAAAGTCACCTGACGCTGCAAAAACAAACGTGAATACATTTACTATAGATAATTGCCCAAGGGTGTACCAACCAATGAAAAATACAGTGTAAATCAAGAACGCTTTACGAAATAAGCGCAGGAATCGTGGATGTTTATCAAGATAGTCTTGCAGAATAATAACGGTAAATAACATCACTAAACTAATTACTAATACCGTAATTTGAAATACTTTATTACGCCACACTGAAACCCATAATGCTTCGGGTACTTCTTCCACATATTCTGGTTGAACAGGTCGGTCAATATAGATTTCAAGTGTTTGATAAGCACCAAAAAATCGGGTAAAGACACTGTCTAAAGGACCTGTTTGACGACGAACTAATAACTCAACTTGCCACGGTGCGCCAATATCAAAATTAGCTTTACCCCTAATAATGAAGATAACTTTTTCACTAAACTTTGGTACACCATCAATATATATGTCGTTAATTCGATAATAATCTGCATCTCGGAAAATAATTGCTTTCTCGCCTTGCTGCACTTGGAAACGATCAAAGATACCACCACGAACAAATCCATTACCGACGAAAGAATAGTCACCATTTCCCATAACTGCAATTGCTTGATCGCCAGGTTTAATTTCTGACATCAACCAGTTATATTCACTATCACCTAAAATATTCTTACCAATGGTTGGAATATTTAGTGGTGCATAATACATTTGAGCAAACAGCTTCTCAGCACGTCCTTCATCATTACTATGACTATCCCACGCAGCTTCAGTGCCTTCAAAGGCAGCATCAACTTCACCATAATTGAGCTCTAGGCGACGAATAGAGCCATCACCCGTTAATGTCTGCCAATCAGCTTTAATAAACACATCGTGTTTAACTGTTGCTGGTAAAACGACCATTTCACGTGCTAGATCAATAATCCCCACCAGCCCAGCTACTTTTTTAGCTGAACGCATAATGACTTCATTAACAACCATTACAGTGACAGTAGCGCCCGATAAGGAGTCAATACTACGTACGCCTTCTTTACTCGACTTCCCAACCACAATGTGTTCATCGACATTAGCATTGATAAGTTGATCTGAGAAATCGAATAATTTCTGCTCAGGGATACCTACTAATAAGATAGGTTCATGGTGAGATAAGACGCGGACAGCTCTAATTTCACCTTCAAGATCTATCGCTACTAATACGTTAACAGTCTTACCTGAATAAGCAGGAATACTGACGACATCATCGGTTTCAAAAACATAACCAAGGATCTCTTCATCTTGGTAGATAGTTCTTATTTCAGGCAGATCTTTTGCTATTGGAGATTTTTCAGATATATTCGTTGCAGAAGGAAAAACTGCATTTATAGTAAGTGTTTGTTGCTCTCCAGAAATAGGAGACATCGCGTAACTATTACTGACGCTGACCACGCATATAACGACTAGTAATCGTAGTATATGACCTAATTTCCCCATTGCTTAAATTCCAAAATAACACTATTAATTAATGTCGAAATTGTACCCAAGATAATGAAGTACTTAAATAGCATTATTGCCTTATTTGACCTAGATCATGAAAACAGTGTGTTATATGCCTCATTTATTCTGTCAAAATTGATCAAGGTCAATTTTCGTCATAACTTTTAAACAGTAGATTTAGTGAGTTGCGCTATCACCATTGCAATGTAGATAGTCACTCGACTAATAATTTAAGCCTTACATAAAAGGAACATCGCTAACATTCACACCACAACTGCTACAATATGCTTGAATCTATAATGGATGATATTAATGAAAAACTCAAAAACAGATCGTATAGCGTTAAATGGTTTTATTCTAAATACCATTCGACAATGCCCTCTTTTACAATCTCTTAATTCTCAAGATTTTGATGAGATTGTTCAACAGTCTCATGCAAAACAACTTCCTGAGAACTCCGTATTATTTGAACAAGGTTCACCGCTAACAGATATCTATTTATTAATGTCCGGTGGTATTAAGTTACAACGCTTAGCTCCCAATGGGGATGAAAAAGTCATTGAAATCATTCGACCAGGGCAAACATTTGCTGAGGCGGCATTATTTTCTGGTGGCTCATGCTACCCCGTTTCAGCAATTTCCATCACACCCTCTATGGTGGTCGCTATTCATGCTGAAACATATCTAAAATTATTAACGGGCTCTAATGATTTATGCCTGACTTTATTGGCTAAGTTAAGCCAGAAGTTACATTGGATGGTTAATGAGGTTGATCGTTTAACCTTGCATAATGCAACATTTCGATTAGTTGATTATCTTTTAAGTCATATTCCTGAGAACAGTAATGATCGTACTGATGTCAGCCTCGTTGCACCCAAACATGTTATTGCATCTCGCTTATCTATTAAGCCAGAAACGCTATCAAGAACCTTGAAAAGCCTTGCTAAACAAAACCTGATTAATTTAGATGGTTCGAAAATTGAGTTAATTGATATTAATAGCTTGCGACAGCTAGTTTCACTTGAAACATAAGTCCACTTGCTTTAACTTGATGTAAGTCAATGCTAGATAATATTGACTTCTTTATACTACCCAACCAGATCTAAAACTTCAAGGAGATGTACGATGAGAGAGACCTTTACTAAGGGCATGGCCCGCAATATTTACTATGGGGGGGCGGTTTTCTTCTTCCTGGTACTTATTGGATTAACTGTTGATACAGTTAATCGGCTGCCCCAAACTGACAATAGAGAAAACTTAACAGAGTCCGTTGCGGCTGGTAAACGAGTTTGGGAAGAAAATAACTGTATTGGTTGTCATACTCTTATGGGTGAAGGCGCTTATTTTGCACCTGAGCTTGCAAATGTATATACCCGTTTTGGCGAAAGCACTGAAGCAATTAAGGCATTTATCAAATACCGCCCTGTTGATGGTATCCCTGGTCGTCGTAGTATGCCTCAGTTCAACTTAACCGATGAGCAGTTAGAAGATATTGCTCAGTTTCTTAAATATGTTGATGGCGTGAAAACAGCCAGAGACTGGCCACCGAATATTCAAGGTTAAGGGGACTATAAACTATGAAATATGAATCACAAGGCATAGCAAAGATGTACTTCATTGCTGCCATTGCCCTTTTCGTGGGACAGATCTTGTTCGGTGTCACGATGGGCTTACA
>DAOUSV010000096.1 GCA_030627065.1 Piscirickettsiaceae bacterium
ATGCAAAAACAGCCAATAATAAAATACGAGTTAGTGTTTTTGATACAGGTAAGGGAGTACCTGACGATTTTTTAACGAGTATTTTTAATTCATTTAATCGATTGGATAGAAGTTCATCAGGTATTCATGGATTGGGAGTTGGACTTACAATATGTAAGAAGTTGGTTGAGTTGATGTCAGGTAATATAGGTGCAGAGCTGAATGAAAAAGAAGGTATGACTTTTTGGTGTGAATTTGATGAAGCATAAAGTCGTTATTACTTACTAGGGAGAAATAGCATGGTCGTAAAACGAAGAAACTTTATTAAGTCAGCGTTAGCGGTAAGTGCTGCAGTCATACTTCCATCATCAATAAGCTTTGCCAAACGAACACTGAAAGCAACGCAACGCGTGATTGTGATTGGCGGTGGGTTTTCCGGTGCGACAGCGGCTAAGTATCTCAAAATATGGGGTGCTAATCTTGAGGTTATTATGATTGAGCGCAATGCTCAATTTGTCTCTTGTCCACAAAGCAATCTTGTTATTGGTGGCAACCGAACCCTACAGCAGCTTACTCATGATTATCAGGGTTTAACTGACTATGGCGTACAAACGGTACAAGCAGAAGTTGTTGCGATTGATACAGATAAGCAACAAGTTAGATTGCATGGTGGTGTCACCATTAATTATGATCGGTTAATTATTGCACCGGGTATTGATTTTGTTTATGACGACTTACCGATGCTAGATAATTATGAAGCCCAACAAAAAATACCTCATGCATGGAAGGCTGGCCCACAAACAACGATTTTAAAACAACAACTTCACAGTATGAAACAAGGTGGCACAATGGTGATGACCGTGCCAGCTACGCCATTTAGATGTCCTCCGGGCCCATATGAACGTGCGTGTCAGGTTGCTTATTATCTTAAAAATCATAATCCAACCGCTAAACTATTAATCCTTGATGCTAATGGTGATGTGGCATCGAAAAAGGCGTTGTTTAAGTCAGTATGGCAAGAGTATTATGCTGATTTAATTGAATATATCCCAAATAGTTCGATTGAAAGTGTTGATGTTAAAACATTAGATGTGGAAACAGAGTTTGATAGTTTTTCGGCAAATGTATTGAATGTTATCCCTCAACAAAAAGCAGGGAAAGTAGCAGAGATGGCGGGAATTATCGATGTTGATCATCGCTGGTGTAGTGTTGACTTTCTTACATATGAATCTAAGGTCAAAAATAAGGTACATGTGATTGGTGATGCTGTTCATGCCAAGTTGCCAAAATCAGGACATATGGCCAATGCACAAGCTAAAGTGTGCGCTGCTGCTGTGATTGCCTTACTGTCAGACCAACAACCAGAACAAGAACCTGTATTTAGTAATACTTGTTACAGCTTTGTCGATAATAAGCGAGCAGGGCATGTGGCGGCTGTCTATCGATATGATAAAGAAAAGTTAGCAATGATTGCTATGCCTGGTGGCGGTGTATCGGTAGAAGCTACTGAACTTGAAGGCGCTTATGCTGAGGCATGGGCTAAAAATATTTGGGCTGATACACTTCGCTAAGATGTATACTGTCTATCCGTTTTTTAAATACTCTATTTTTAACGAGTGAATGAGGCTATTTCGATGAGTGATTTTTTACCTGGACTAGAAGGTGTCGCAGCAACAAAATCTGCCATTTCATTTATTGATGGTGAAAAAGGCCTGTTGTCATATCGTGGTTATTCACTACAAACATTGGCTGAAAATAGTAGTTTTGAAGAAACAACATTATTGTTACTACAGGGTGAGCTACCTACATTCGTAGAGTTGGAAGAGTTTAAAGAGCAGCTTCGTGGCCAATACAGAATTAAATATCATATTCGTGAAATGATGCGCCACTTCCCATCAACTGGACATCCAATGGATATGCTGCAAACAGCCGTATCTAGCTTAGGCATGTTCTACCCAGGTAATGAATGCTTAACAGGAACTGATGCCTGTGAAGATTTGAATTATGTTCGCAATATGACTGTTAATATCATTGCCTCAATGGCACCACTTGTCGCGATGTGGGAGCATATGCGTCAAGGCTATGATCCTGTTGAACCGCGTGAAGATTTATCGGTAGCTGAAAACTTATTGTATATGTTTACAGGTAAAGACCCAGATCCATTGATGGCAAAAATCATGGATGTTTGTTTGATTCTTCATGCTGAGCATACTTTAAATGCATCAACATTTTCAGCCCTAGTATCAGGTTCAACATTAGCTACGCCTTACAGTGTTATTTCTGGTGCAATTGGTACCTTATCGGGTCCATTACACGGTGGTGCAAACTCTCGTGTGGTTGATATGCTGAAAGAAATTGGCAGTGCTGATAAAGCAGAAGCTTGGATCGATAATGCACTAGCCAATAAAAAAGTAATTTGGGGAATGGGTCATCGTGAGTATAAGGTGAAAGACCCTCGTGCCACCATTTTACATAAACTAGTTTCAGAGTTAATTGAAGATCGCGGTAGTAAGTTAGACTCAACTTTTGAAACAGCCATGAAAGTGGAAGAAATTTGTGTCGATAGACTCGGGCACAAAGGGGTTTACCCAAATGTTGATTTCTATTCTGGTATTTTATATGCTGAAATGGGCATTCCAGAAGATCAATTTACCGCCTTATTTGCCGTTGCACGTTCAGCAGGTTGGTTAGCACATTGGCGTGAACAGATTTCAGACAATCGTATTTACCGTCCTACGCAAATCTATACGGGTAGTGAACTTCGTGATTATACTGAACTAGCTGAGCGCTCTTAGAGACCTTTTTACTATAAGTGTTTTTTGACATAACAAGGTGAAAATAGTTGAAAAATCGTAGTTTACTAATGTAAATGAGAATTTTGAGACTATTTTTAACGCAGGAATGTCAGAAAGGACGACTTATTAACTGGTCTCCTTAAGCAATAACGGTTTTACTAGCCTCACCTTGTTGTTCACGTACTAAACGTGGCACAAGGTAGCCGGGCAATTCCTTTCTAATCTGCTCAATAAGTTTGATGCCGGTATCATCTGCCACATCAAAGTGACTTGCTCCTGCAACAGGATCAAGCAAGTGCAGATAATAAGGCATCACGGAAACATCATTTAAACGCTCACTGAGCCTGATTAAGTGTTCAGCACTATCATTGATGCCTTTCAATAATACAGCTTGATTGAGTAACTGACAGCCTGCTTCTCGAAGCTTGTTTAATGCCTCGGTAACCTCATCATTAATCTCATTGGCATGATTAGCATGTACTACCATAACCATGGTCAAACGCGATGTATTGATCCAGTTGAGTAAATGTTGATCAACACGTTCAGGTAAAACAATAGGTAAGCGGCTATGAATTCGCAAGCGTTTAATGTGTGGGATCTGTTCTAAATCAGAGACCATATTTTGCAGTTTAGTATCGCTAAGTACTAAGGGATCACCACCACTGAGAATTACTTCATTAATTGATGTGTCGTCTTTCAAAGACTGTAAAGTTTGTTGCCATTGCCCTGCCAGTGGATTGCTATCAGTATAAGAAAAATGACGACGAAAACAGTAACGACAGTGAATGGCGCAGGCACCAGTTGTCACTAATAAAGCCCGACCGCGATATTTCTGTAATACACCAGGTGATGTGATGGCTAAATTATCACCAACAGGATCTCGGACAAAGCCATCAAGTTGAAGACTTTCATCAATCAAGGGAAAAACTTGGCGTAATAAAGGATCGTTAGCATCACCATAGCGCATTTTATTAATATAGTTTTGAGGAACACGCAGAGGAAAGTTTTTGACGAGATCGGTATCGATAGCGATCAACTTATCACTCAAGCCTAACTGGCTTAATAGCTCTACAGGATCTTTAATCACATTAGCCAATGCAATTTGCCATGCTTGTTTAGTGTTGATAGGGTCAGTTTGCGGTATCATAGTCGTTTAGAAAAATTAATAGACGACGATCGTCGCTCAAAGAGGTTAGCATGGCAAGTGTAAGTACAAATCAATTTAAAGCTGGGCTTAAATTTATCTTAGATAACGACCCATGTAGCATCATTGAAAATGAGCTAGTAAAGCCAGGTAAAGGCCAAGCATTTAACCGCGTAAAATTCCGTAACCTGAAGACTGGTCGTGTAAATGAGCGTACATTTAAGTCAGGCGATAGCGTAGAAAGCGCAGATGTAATGGAAGTTGAATTAGAATATTCATATACCGATGGCGAGTTTTGGTATTTCATGGATCCTGTAACATTTGAACAACACGCCGCAGATGCGAATGCTATCGAAGACTGTAAAAAATGGCTAAAAGAACAGTATGTTTACACGGTGACTCAGTGGAATGGTTCTCCTTTACTAGTAACAGCACCTAACTTTGTGAATTTAGAAGTTACTGATACAGATCCAGGTCTAAAAGGTGATACTGCTGGAACAGGTGGCAAGCCCGCAACGCTAGAAACAGGCGCAGTTGTACGTGTACCATTGTTTATGAATATCGGTGAGTTGTTACGAATTGATACTCGCTCAGGTGAATATGTCGAAAGAGCTAAAAAATAATACTTTTATTAACCGTCATCCTCGCGTACGCGAGGATGACGGAGTAAAAATAATGAATTTAGAACAGAGAAATTGGCAACCAACAGCTGATATAACAATACTAAAAAGACGGGCTCAGTATTTAGCTGATGTCCGTCTTTTTTTTGCTGAACGTGATGTATGGGAGGTGGAAACACCGATACTATCGCCAGCCGCACCCACAGCACCTTATCTGGATAGTTTTACCACAGACTACATTCCACTAGGCTCGCAATCTAAGCAACGCTATTACCTGCAAACCTCACCAGAATTTGCCATGAAGCGACTGCTGGCGGCAGACTCAGGCTCTATCTATCAAATAGCCAAAGTCTTCCGAAATGGCGAACAAGGTAAACTTCATTCTCCAGAATTTACGATGCTGGAATGGTATCGACCTGATCTAACATTGCATCAACTTATCGATGAAGTGAATGCATTACTTCAACAGGCATTTAACTTACCAGCAGTTTGCCGCCTAAGTTACCGTTCAGTGTTTGAATTTTATTTAAAAATCAATGTATTTACTTGTTCAGATAATAAGATTATGGAATGTGCCTTAAAGAGAATAAAAGGTTTGCCAACTGACTTGAATTTAGATCGTGATGGTTGGCTAGAATTGCTGATGAGCTATGTTATAGAGCCTAGATTAGCGGCAATGAATATGCCTCTTTTTATCTACGACTTCCCAGCTTCACAAGCCCAACTCGCCAAAATAAAACAAGACAATAGTGGATATGAAGTGGCTGATCGCTTCGAGCTTTATATCAACGGTGTAGAGCTTGCCAATGGCTACAATGAATTATTAGATACCAATGAATTACGCAAACGCTTTGAAGCGGACAATCAACAACGAAAACTACAAAACAAAGCAGAAATACCACTAGATGAAAACCTACTTGCCGCTATGAAGCATGGCTTATCAGAATGTTCTGGTGTGGCGTTAGGATTAGATCGTTTGCTTATGTTGGTATTGGATAAAAATAATATATTTGAGGTTCAGAGTTTTACTTTATAACGAAGGTCTTAAAGTAATTTCCTGATTGAACTTCTTTATTTGAGTGATAAAACTATTGACATATTTAATGTCAATATTGAGGCGATCGTGATTTTTTATAAATAGTTCTTCAGGGTATTTGTTTATGATTTCTCTTGTTCTATCAGGGTTCCTAGATAGTGAAATTCGACCACTCATGTGTAGTAGGCAGTTTCGAATCACTGTTGATTCATTTAGATATATCCAGCTAGAATTATTACTAGTTATTCCCAAAGAAGGTAGGATTGATTCCAAACGTTTGAATGAATATCCTGCATTTTTAAGAGCCAGTGAGCCTTTTGCATAAGATTTCCACAGATGATAAAGGTGTTCGTCAAAGTGTGAATAGGCCATTAAAAATATATTAGCAGACAAGTAATTATCATAATTCTCAAGTTGATATTTAGCAGATGAACTTTCGCTGTTATCAGCATATAGCTGTTCAAGGCTGTTCCGTAATGTGTTATGGAACCTTACAATTTCATCTAAGTTATGTTCCATAAATAAACGAAAAATTTGTTCGTTATTAGATTCCATATAATATTACTC
>DAOUSV010000123.1 GCA_030627065.1 Piscirickettsiaceae bacterium
CATTTTGTGCCACTTTCGGCTCTAAAAGGCGATAACGTCGTCAATAAGAGTGAAAATATGCCTTGGTATCAAGGTGAAACGCTGATGCACTTATTGGATAATATCGAGATTACCAGTGATGCCAATACCGATGATGTTCGTTTCCCTGTGCAATATGTCAATCGGCCTAATTTAGATTTTCGGGGTTATTGTGGCACGTTGGCATCGGGTCTTTTGAAACAGGGGGATGAGATTATAGCGCTGCCTTCAGGCCAAGAAAGTCGCATTAAAGATATTGTCACTTATGATGGCAATGTCGAGCAAGCAGTTCCCGGTGAAGCGGTAACGATTACCTTAGAAGATGAAATTGATATTAGCCGTGGCGATATGATTGTCCATCGTGATCATCAACCGCATATTGGCAGTCATTTTAAAGCCACAATCGTATGGATGACTGAAAAGCCATTAATTAGTGGCAAACAATACAACTTCAAAGTAGGCGTGAGCGAGAGCACCGGTATTTTGACCGGAATTGATAGTCAAATTGATGTTAATACCCTAGCGGCTAATGAGGCTGAACAATTACAGCTTAATGAAATTGGTGTATGTGAGTTTTCACTCAACAAGCCAGTGGTTTTTGATGCGTATAAACGTAACCGAAGCACCGGTGCTTTTATTATTATCGACCGATTAAGTAATGTTACTATCGGGGCAGGCATGATTACCGAAGCCGTATTGGGTGATAATGCTGAGCAAGCTACGAGTTCAGAACAGTTTTCAGAGTTTGAAATTGAATTAAATGCCTTGATTAGAAAACACTTCCCGCATTGGGGTGCTAAAGGTTTGAACGAGCTATTAAAATAAACAAGTAGGAATAAATTATGGTGGTATGGAAAGGTTGCGGCCTTGCTGTTCTGGTCATTACGTTTCTTTTTGTTTTATCTGTACAGTTTTCAGTTGAATACTTTTATGGCGAGGGGCAATATCAAGCACTCGCATGGCCTGTACCACTTGTATTTTTATTGAGCGCAATTCCTACCACGCTTCTTGGTCTGAAACTTCATAACAAGCCTGGGCGAGTATTGATTGACCCCGAAACGAATGAAAAAGTGGAGCTAAAAGAGACTCATTCTTTCTTCTGGATCCCGATGCATTACTGGGGTGATACTCAGTGCGATGATTTATTTAAAGAACACGGGGTTAGCTTTTAATTAGATTTTATTGATAGGTTTTACCTTGGTGTTTAATCCAGCCATCAATATGTCGACTAGCGGGATCATGATGCGTCCAGTGTAGAACGCCGCCCCGATCATTCCACTCATATTCGCCATACAGACTGATCTTGTCGCCGAGCTTGAGATCCTGAATTTTATTGGCTAAATCAATATTATGTGCAACCAACACCGTTTGTCCATGTGCTAAAGAAACAATAAATCGTTGATGGCGACTGCCCTCATTATCATCAGCTAATAGCCGACTTACAATGCCTGACGTTTGTAGCTGAACATCACTTTTATGTTGTTGAAAAGCCTGCTCAATCGTTGTTTGTGGTGCGGTAGAGTAAGCTTGTTCTGCTGAAAATTGGCTAGCACCATAACCGACAACAATAAAGGCAATAATTAACCATATTCGTTGCTTTTGACGTGATGTTTTTGACATGATTATTTACCATTATCATTTTACGGTTTCTTGGTATCTACTATAAATTTAATAGAAGATTATCATCTATTAATATAGTTATTTATAATTTCCAGTTATAAGAGTATATCACTTATAATAAGCGACTTACTTTATTGAGTGTAGAGATTTTTAATGTATCAATACGATAGTTATGATCAAGCAATGGTTGATCAGCGGGTAGCACAATACCGCGATCAAACACGTCGTTTTTTGGCGGGTGAGTTAACGGAAGAGCAGTTTCGACCTTTACGGTTGATGAATGGTTTATATGTACAAATCCATGCGCCAATGTTACGGGTAGCGGTGCCTTATGGGTTAATGTCATCCAAGCAAGTTCGTAAAATGGCTGATATTTCTCGTCGCTATGATAAGGGCTATGTACATTTTACTACGCGTACCAACTTCCAATTAAATTGGCCTGCACTTGAAACCGTACCTGATATTTTAGCTGAACTTGCTTCAGTTCAAATGCATGCAATTCAAAGTAGTGGTAACTGTATTCGTAATACGACTTCTGATCAGTTAGCTGGTGTGTGTGCTGGAGAGATTGAAGATCCACGTCCTTGGTGCGAGATTATTCGACAATGGTCTACTTTTCACCCTGAATTTGCTTATTTACCACGTAAGTTTAAGATCGCTGTTATTGGTAATAAAGAAGATAGAGCGGCTACAAAGCTACATGATATTGGCCTACACTTAGTTAAAAACCATGAAGGTGAAGTTGGTTTTGAAGTTTTAGTTGGTGGCGGTTTAGGCCGAACACCTATTTTAGGAAAGCAGATTAGACCTTTCTTAGAAAAGAAAGACTTATTATCGTATTTAGAAGCTATTCTACGGGTTTATAATCGCTTAGGTCGTCGTGATAATAAATATAAAGCACGGATTAAAATCACGGTACGTGAACATGGTATTAATCATATTCGTGAATTAGTCGATGCCGAGTGGGTACAAATTCGTCAGCAACTTGAGCTAGATGATAAAGAAATCGAACGGGTGAAAAAGCATTTCACCGAGCCTGATTATGATTTAACCGCCGCTGATGATGAAAGCTTTACCAAAATTCAGGCTGAAGATACAGACTTTGCCCGCTGGGTTAAGCAAAATGTAGTTGATCATAAAATTTCTGGTTATAAGGTTGCTTATATTTCATTGAAAGCACCTGATGTTCCCCCCGGTGATGTGACTGCAGATCAACTAGATGTGATTGCAGAATTAGCTGACGAATTTAGCCTAGGTGAAATCCGAGCATCACATAATCAAAACCTATTATTAGGTGATGTTAAACAAGGTGAGCTTTATGCCTTGTGGTTAAGGTTGCAAACCGAAGGGTTAGCAACGCCGAACATCAATACTTTAACCGATATGATTTGTTGCCCAGGTTTGGATTTTTGTGGTTTAGCAAATGCAACGTCAATTCCATTAGCTAAAGAAATTAATGAACGTTTTGATGATTTAGATTATTTATATGACCTTGGTGATATTAAGATAAAAATGTCAGGCTGTATGAATGGTTGTGCCCATCAAAGTGTTGGCCATATTGGAATTCTCGGTGTCGATAAAAAAGGCGAAGAGTGGTATCAATTTACTTTGGGCGGAAGCTCAGAGGCGGATGCAGAATTAGGTAAGCGTTTAGGTCGTGCTATTCCTAAAGATAAAGTGGTTGATACCGTAACGACTTTATTAGATGTCTTCAAAGAGCACCGTCATGAAGGTGAATTGTTTTTAGCAACAGTACGTCGTATTGGTGTGGATCCATTTAAGGAGCGTGTTTATGCAGATAATTAAGAATCGCGAAATTGTTGAAGATAATTGGCTGCATTTAGATGATGATGCTGACGTGGTTTCGGGTGATGTTACCGTATCAATCACACGCTGGCAGGCAGAACACGAAAGTCTTAGCAAGCATGAAGGTGGACTTGGTTTACGCTTAACGGGTGAAGATCCCTTAGAAGAAATCGTACCAGATTTAAAGCACTTTTCATTAATAGTTTTAGTCTTCCCCGCCTTTACTGATGGACGTTGTTATTCCTTTGCTAGGCTTTTACGAGATCGCTATGATTATCAAGGTGAGATCCGAGCGCAAGGTGATATTTTGCATGATCAACTATTTTATATGACGCAATGCGGCATCAATAGTTTTGAAATGGCTAATCAAGATAGATTAGTTGACGCACTACCTGCATTTAAGGATTTCAGTGAAAGCTATCAAACTACAGTACCTAAGCCTGAACCTTTATATCGACGCCGATAAGCAGTGGGTCGGGTTTCAACCCGACATGTCGGACTAAAGTCCGACCTACAGATCTACTGTTCCTTGCCTCATTTCTGAGGTAAAGTAGTCACTAATTAAAAACGGTGAGAATTTTAAATGGCTGTTTATGCGATAGGTGATGTTCAAGGGTGCTTTGACGAGTTGTTACGATTGCTCGATGTTATTGAGTTTGACCCAAAAAAAGATCAGGTCTGGCTGGCGGGAGATTTAGTTAATCGTGGCCCTAAGTCAGCAGAAGTTCTCCGTTTTGCAATGGCGCACCCGGATAGCATAAAAGTCGTATTAGGCAATCATGATCTACATTTAATTGCCAATGCCGTTGGCGTGAATGATTATCATCATCGAATGGATACTATGGACTCGGTGTTAGATGCCGATGACTGTGATGAAATGATTACGTGGCTGCGCAACCAGCCTTTGTTTTATCATGATAAAACGCTTGATTTCAGTATGGTACATGCTGGATTACCTCCCCAATGGTCGATAAAAGAATGTCGTAAACGAGCTAAAGAAGTCGAACAAGTATTACAGAGTGATAATTGGCAAGACTTTTTCCATAATATGTATGGCAACAAACCAGATAAATGGTCGAAAGAACTTGTTGGCTGGGATCGCTTACGTTATATCACTAACTGTTTTACGCGCCTGCGTTATTGCCATGAAGATGGTCGCTTAACGCTTAAATTCAAAGGTGATCCTAAAGATAAGTCTGCAGCTGAATTGCCTTGGTTTGACATGCCTAATCGTAAAACCATTCCAGATAAAATTATCTTTGGCCACTGGTCAACCTTAGGTGTTGGACGATATGGCAATGTTTTTTCTTTAGACAGCGGCGCGGTTTGGGGGGAGAAACTGACGGCTATTCGAATTGATAAGACACCATATCAATGGTTTGAGATTGAAGCTGACCCAGCAGGGCTGCCACACGCTAAAAACAAATGAAACTTGTTTACAAGACTTAGTCAGGCATCGATTCTCTAAAAACAGTACAATAGTTGTTCATAAATTCTCGGGCAAATTAAAACAATGAGTAATATCACTACATTTTCAGGCGATTTTTCGGCTAAAGGGTTAAAAGTAGGAATCGTCGCAGGGCGTTTTAATGACTTTATTGTTGATAATCTAATTTCAGGTGCGATTGATTGTTTAGTGCGTCATGGTGCTAGTGAAAGTGATATCGATTTAGCTCGAGTACCAGGTGCTGTCGAAATTCCTTTAGCTGTGCAACGTATGGGACGCACTGG
>DAOUSV010000031.1 GCA_030627065.1 Piscirickettsiaceae bacterium
ACGACCGACTAAATCAGATGAAGTCATATCTTCATTACAAGCGACAGTAATTAAAGGCTTATTGAGTTTCCATGCCATATGTTCGATAAAACGCGATTTACCGCAACCGGTTGGACCTTTGACCATGACAGGTAAGCGGGCGTTATATGCCGCCGTATAGAGTTCAACTTCATCACTTTGCTGTTGGTAGAAAGGTTCTTTTTTGATTAAATATTGGCTAGAGTCTGTCATGAGATTAACTTCTTTTATTTTAAAGAAAGGATTCAGCAAAAAAAACAGCAGTATTATTGAGCTAATTTGTTTTGCTGAATAGTTTCGAGATTAAGGAAGGGATGAGCTGGATAATTGATAAGTCCCCGCTACGAACATAGCGGGGAATATCATTTAACGTTTGTGCTTAGGCTTACTTGTGTACGCCTAATTTTTCACGCCATCCAGGGAAGATCTTATCAGCATCACCAGGGAATGATTCGAAGGCACGAGCAAATTCACGATGCTCTTTAGCAAACTCGATAGGATCTGCACCTTGTTTCCAACATTCGTATGCTTGGCGTAATGATGTTGCACCAGCCGCTGGGCTATCAATATGACCGTAAGCACCACCACCAGAAGTGTTGATTACATTACCATGACCTAAGTTTTCGAAGAAACCAGGTAAACGTAATGCATTCATACCGCCAGAGATAATTGGTGTAGTAGGTTTCATACCATGCCATTCTTGATGGAAGAATGGACCGTCAGCACTGTCACGTTCGATCATGTAAGCAATATGACGATCATCAGCACCGCCTTCCATTTTACCGAAGCCCATTGTACCCACGTGGATACCAGAAGCCCCCATAAGACGTGAAAGTTTAGCTAAAACAAACGCGGTATAACCTCGTACGGATGACGGTGATGTAACCGCACCATGACCTGCACGATGGTAATGTAAGTATTGACCTGGATAGTTTCGACGAGCCGTTGTTACCATGCCGCAACCACCTACGTAACCATCGACCAAGAAGGCAACATGATGGGCATTTTCAGCAAATGTTTCTAAAATATAATCAGCACGAGCACACATTTCATGGTGATCGTCAGCAGTGATGTTGGCAGAGAATAACTTCGCTTCACCTGTTTCATCCTGAGCGCGTTTCATTGCATCTGCAACTAATGGCGTAACTTCTTTCATGCGAGCATAAACTTGGTTACCTTGTGGTTCATCATTTTTGATGAAATCACCACCTAACCAGAATTGGTATGCTGCTTCTGCGAAAGGCTTAGGACGGAGACCTAATTTAGGCTTGATGATAGTACCTGCGATATAACCACCGTCTGTGCGGCCACGACCTAGCACGCTCCACATATCAGTGATGTCCATTGATGGGCCATCAAAAATATCTAGCATTGCTTTTGGTACATAAACATCTTGCATTTGTGCACATTGCACATCGCCCATGCCTTGGTTGTTACCAATAGCAAGTGTTAAGAACGATACAACCATAGTGCGACCATCAATAATATTACGGTCGAATAAGTCATTTGGGTAGGCAATTTTCATAATGCCTGCAGCTTCATCAATTTCATAGACCATTGCGTCAAGGTCTTTTGTAAAGTCATCGGTTGTTGAAACTTCAACATTGGTACCGGTTGATGATTCGGCTGCAAAGTGAGCGGCCGTTTCTAAGTATCCACCGAAACCTGGCATAGGTGTCATTGTGTATGCGACAAGCATATGCTTGCCGTTAGATATTAGATCTTCTTCTTTTAAACTAAGATCCGCGTAACGTGATGATTGATCCATAATATAACCCTTCTTTAATTAAGTCGTTTTAGGAATGTATTGCGTAACGTTTTCTAACGTATATATAAGAGTCTATGGTATTTTTACTATAAATAAAACTCAAATATTTTGATTTTAACCATAAGTAAAACTTATAATAGAAAAACATGAATATAACATTACGACAATTTAAGATATTTGAAGCAGTTGCGTTGCACTTGAGTTATACCCGTGCGGCGGAGTTGCTATATCTCAGCCAGCCAGCCGTATCTATGCAAATCAAACAGTTAGAGTCTGAAGTTGACTTGCCATTATTTGAGAAAATGGGTAAGAAACTGTTTCTCACTGAAGCGGGGGAGGAGCTGCTTGTTTATGCACGAAATATTTCACATCAATTACTTGAACTTGATGATGTGATGGATGAGTTGCGTGGTAGTGATCGTGGTCGATTAACGATTGCTGTAGCGACAACTGCAAACTATTTTGCATTGAAGTTATTGGGTGAGTTTTATAAACGATTTTCAGGTACAAATATTAGTTTGGATGTGACTAATCGTGAAAGTTTATTAAATCACCTTAATAATAATACGGTGGACATGGTAATAATGGGGTTGCCGCCTGAAAATATGGATGTTGAAGCAACAGACTTTTTGGATAACCCACTAGTTGTTATTGCGCCTAACAACCATGAATTAGTCGGGCAGGACTTTATTCCTTTATCGGTATTACAACAAGAAACCTTTATTATGCGGGAGCATGGTTCAGGTACACGAATTGCTACTGAACGTTTTTTTGAACAGAGTGGTTATAGTATTAGCTCGGTGATGGAAATGAGTAGTAATGAAGCTATTAATCAGGCTGTTGAAGCAGGGCTGGGTTTGGGGATCGTATCTCGACATACATTAGAATTGGAGCTGGCCTTAGGGCGTTTAAGCATACTTAATGTTGAGTCTTTTCCTATTATGCGACATTGGTATCTAGTGCATCGTAAAGGCAAGCGTTTAACTGCATTAATGTCTGCATTTAAGCAATTAGTGATTGATGATACGAGTCATATTCTAGTTAACTCAAAGTCCTAATTGCTTTACGCTTAACCATTTAGCTTGCCCAAAGCCAGAAATTAGGCGAGCTTTAGTGAGTTTTAATAGATAAAAGTGAAAGCCGGGTAAGTCTATAAATAGATCTGAATCAGGAAACTGAGTAAGGTAGTCGAGCCGAAGTTTTTCATCATCAGTGGTTTTTTCAGCAAGAGCTAAACAGGTAATTCTCGGACCGGTACTTGGGCTCCCAGCATCAGCAGGATCAAAAATAGTGAGTGATACTTTAGGATCGGCATGAATATTATGACTATGCTCGGCTAGGTGGCTGATAAAAATCGCAATATCACCATTACTAGTAATGATATAGGGTGTTATTGAGCCAAAGGGATAACCTAACTCAGATTGTGAGAGTGTTGATAATACACCGTAATGTAAATTTTTAATAAACTGTGCGGGTTCAGCGGTCATATTTCAGGCGTTATCCAGTTAATTTCTCGTGCTGTCAATTCACCAACAACAACTTGTTTTAAGCTTTTGGGTGTTTCTACTTGATTCGCCGATAGAGCAATTCGACCTGCCATTAATTCGGCTAGTTTTTGTGGGTGTAGTGGTTTTTGTTGAGGCTTTGCATAACCAACTGGGTAAATAGGTTGATTATTACTATCGTATTTATCACTCGCACCTACGGTATGTAATATTTCGTGAGCCATTACAACAGCATTTTGTTTATTTTGTTTGGGAGCTGCATAGGCGTTAATAATACCTATTAAACCTTTTTGTAGACCGAGTGAGTGGGCAATAGCCTGACCATTTTCTTGAATCTGGTGGTAAAGCACATAAAGACGAATTCGATTTGTATTGGACTTATTATCTGGTGTATTTTTATATGCCCAATAACGTAGCTTTAAACTCCAGAATATGACACTTAATATAGAGCTATCTTTTTCTGGTGCCATTGGAGGATGAGAAAATATTGTTGAGCCAAGTGTTGTGTTAATAGGTTCAGATACAATAAGCTGATATTTCTCAGCATTACGAATAAAGAAGCTATCAATGTCTTGGAAGTCTTTTATTGATAATTGTTGAATATACTGTTCGGTGTCAATATTGTTATCACCATTGATAGGGAATATAGTGACTTCAATCGGTTTATACCAAGAAGTGGTATTGATGCGTTGCTCTTTAGTGTAGATCGCAGATATTGCTAAAATTAAGAGCAGAATGACAATACGAATATTTTTGAAACTAAAGACTTTCATATTTTTATTCTAAGTTTAGAGCAATAAAAAAGGCCGGAGGATAAATCCACCGACCTTTTAAATCGAGCAATAAGTTATAACTTATGCAGGAACTACGTTCTCAGCTTGAGGACCTTTAGCGCCTTGAGTTACTTCCATTGATACAGCTTGACCTTCTTTCAAAGATTTAAAGCCATCTGCTTGGATTGCACTGTGGTGTACGAATACATCTGGACCGTCAGCTTGCTCAATAAAACCGAAACCTTTCTCGTCATTGAACCACTTTACTGTACCTGTTACTTGATCTGCCATGTCTAACCTCTATCTTTTTACTTTAATATTAAATAATTACTCAGCAATAAAATCTGCTGGTGGTGTTGATCCTTCACCAAAGAAGAATTTATCCAATTCTTCTTTAAGAAACTGCTGAGACTTAGGATCAGCCAGCGATAAACGGTTCTCGTTTATCAGCATGGTTTGTTGGCCCAGCCACATTTGCCAAGCCTCTTTCGAGACCGACTCATATATCTTTTTGCCAAGTTCGCCAGGATAAGGTGGAAAATCCATCCCATCCGCTTCTTTTTGAAGTTTAACACAATGAACGGTATGTGCCATTAGTTCCTCATTTTTTGTAATTGTTCTAGAAAAAGTTTTACTGGAGCGGGCAAGCCGAGCAGTAATGCGTCGCCTATTTTATACCAAGTTAAGCTTTTATTCTCGGCAATGCGATTATTGTTAATTGAACATTGAATAAGATGGGGATGAATGTCCAGTTTGAAATGGCTAAACACATGACGAATATAAGGCTGTGTGGTGATGTTAGCCATATTAACAAAAAGCTTGTCTTGGCATAGACTATCAATGTTTTTGCTACTATCAGTCTCAGGGAAACTCCATAAACTACCCCATATTCCGTGACTAGGTCGTTGTTCCAAGAGTATCTCTCCGGTCTTTAATTGTGCGATTAACCAATTAGTTTGACGAGTTGGAATTATTTTCTTTGGTTTGGAAGTTGGGTAGTTTTGCGGAAGATTATGTTGAAATGCGCGACAGTTTGACTGTAAAGGGCAGGTTTCACAGCTAGGTTTGCTACGCGTGCATACGGTTGCCCCGAGATCCATTTGCGCTTGAATATAGTTTGCGATGCGACTTGTAGGTAGCAATTCTTCAGCACATTGCCATAGTTTGTTTTCAATTTCTTTCTTGCCTGGCCAGCCTTCAATTGCATAATAACGTGCTAAAACACGCTTTACATTACCATCAAGAATAGGAAAGATCTGGTGATAAGCCAGAGTCATGATAGCGCCAGCTGTTGAGCGACCTATTCCTGGTAATTCAATGAGTTTATCTAAATCATCAGGGAGTTGACCATTATATTTATCAACAAGAATCACTGCCGTTTTGTGCAAATTTCTTGCTCGAGCGTAATAACCTAAGCCTGTCCATAAGGCGAGCACATCATCGATGGGTGCATTAGCAAGTGATTGCACATCATTATAGTGCTGGGTGAAGCGTCGGTAATAATCAAGCACCGTACTCACTTGAGTTTGCTGCAGCATGATTTCAGATAACCAGACGTGGTATGGCGTTGGCTGTTGTTGCCAAGGTAGGTCTTTACGACCGGAGTGGTCGAACCAGGTTAATAGTTCTTCGCTAAAATTGAATGTTGTCAAAATTATATAGATTTCAGTAAAGCTCAGTAGCCTTTGATATGGCTACTGAGGATGTGGTTATTTAGAAAATAATTAGAAGAAGCTTTTAAGTTTATCGCCAAGCGCACCTTTAAGCTGCTCTTCTGCTGATTTTGGTGCTGGCTCTTCAGCAGGCGCTACATCTGTTTTGCTTGCTTCAGTTGTGGGGGTAGGTGCTGATTCTTCGGTACCAAGTAATCCACCTAATAAACCGCCAAGGTCGCCACCTACTTTTTCTTTTAATTTGTCAGCCAATTTTGCTTTAACTTCTGCGGTAGCTTGTTCTTTAAATAGGCTAGCTAAATCAACAGTTGGTTTTGGCTTATCAAAAGTACCTGTGATTTTAACGGGAATAGTGAGCCCCTTAAGTTCTGCTAGGTCTAAACCTTCTTGTCCTTTTGACGTGCCAACAATGGATACTTTTAAACCGTAATTGATGGCTTCTTTAGGTAAATTAATTTTACCTGCACCGTTAATGCGTAATAGTGGTGACATAACAAGAAAGTCTTGATTATTAATGACGCCATTTTTAGCTGCAAATGAGCCAGTTAGACTGGCAAAGTCTGTTTGAAGTGGTGCATCTGAGTCTGGCAGTGTTTTTCCGGACATCGCTGCTTTTGCTTTACGAATACTTTCAGCAATATTAATGCCTTTTATTGCACCATCAGTAAAGGAAAATTGACCACTACCTGTTAGTGTTTGTTTGATTTGTTCAACTGTCGCGCCATTGCCTGTCAACTTTGCTTGAGCATTGGCCGTTCCATAAAGTTTATCATCACCGGTTAAGTCTTTTAATAATGGACCAGCTTGAACACCTTTAAGGTTTTCGTTAAGAGATAGCTTTAGTATTTTACCGCGTGCATCCAAGCGAACATCACCTTTGTATTGCCCTTGGTAAAGGTTGGCGCTTAAAGGGGCTAGTTTAATTAATCCTTTGGCTGCATTTATTTCAAGGTGAATTTTCTCACTATGAGTACCACTTACTTTTAACTTGCCAATATCAAGCGTTCCTTTGGCATTAATAGCTCTTAGTGTTTCTAGAGGAAGTTGGCTTGCACCTGCTACTGCAGTCGAGGCTGGCGGTGTGATGACTTGTTCTTCTTTTGAAACTGGCGGCAAGTAACGATCTGCATCAATTTCATCTAATGCTAATTTGAACTTAATCGCTGGATTAGAAAAGTCTGATATTGAGAATTGACCCTTTAAATTACTTTGGTCTAAAACAAAGTTAAGTTTTTTAGCATTAAGGTGTTTGCTTGAAGCGGTAAACTTGGTATCAAGTTGAATAAGAGTCAAGGTACTATCGTCGGCCATTATAGGAAGTTCTATTGCTAGATTATTAGCAAGTTGTCTCAAATTAAACGGGCTAACATTTAACGTACCTGCCACATTAGGATTGTTAGAATATAGTTTACTGACATTAATCTGACCATTAATCAGTAAGTCTTGTACCGATAAAACCAAATCAGATAGCAGTAGTGTTTGTTTCGCTTGATCTGAAACGATGTTGGTTTCTAATGTGATATCTGCTTTATCGCCTGGTAGAGCTGGATCGGTAATTGTTACTGATAAATCGACTGCCTTTAATGATGTTTGTTGATTAGCGAGGTTGGCGGAAATAGAGGTTGATAATGTTGCGTCAATTTCTTGCTTATCTTTATTAGCTTTCAGCGTCAGTGATAATTCATCAATGCTAACTAATTGTTTGAGCATATCAGCATTAATATCAGCGGTTAAATCAATCTCAGCTTTTGAAAATGGTAAATCAGAACCTTCTGCTTGTGTTGTGAAATTAAGCCCTGTTAACGTGTATTGTTGCTTTTCAAGATCAAGCATTATGTTTGTCGTTAAGCTGACATGCGCCTTAGCTTGTTGTTTCACACTACTGATATTGAAGTCCATATTAAGCGCAGTCGCTTTACCGGGAACTAATGGATCTGTTGTTAGATTTAAGTTTTTAAGTTGATAATTATCACCTGTGCTAGCGTCATTCCACATAATGTTTGCATTAGATAACTGTACTCCTGCAATACTGATTGCTGCCAATGTTGGTGCACCGGATTCACTTGATGTTGTTTCTTTCTTATCGGAAGCCTTGGCTGTTGCCTCATTTGACGTAAGATCATCCCAGTTGGTATTACCTGCTTTATTCTTTTCAAGATTAAGCACTAAACCATCAAGAATTACGGTATCCATTTCAAGTTGTTTATTAAGTAGTGGTATCAATTTGATGCGTACTTCAACAGCATTCACTTTGGCAAATGTATCTGCCTTAAAACCTTTTGCATTACTAATAGATAATGGACCTAATTCTAATGCAATCCATGGGAATACAGATAGACCGATATCACCTTGAAGTGTTAGTTGTCGTCCAGTTGCCTTTTCTACTTGATCAGAAATTTCTTGTTTATAGTCATTAGGGTCAACAACGAACGGCAGGGCAATGAGACCCATCACAACAAGTATGACAATGGCAAAAATAAATTTGAAGAGTATTCGCATGATGTATTTCCCTAAGTTTCAGATATTAGTTGATTTTTTTGAGTTCAAACTTTAAAACTAAAGTGTTCAAAGTATAAGGAGTGAGTGAGTAATTTGTTGGTGGTGACGGTATATGTTTCATCGCCTTCTTTCACGTGGAATACTCGGTTGTCGGAAAAAGTACCTTTATTAACGATAAGTGATGGTCCTTGTTCGCTATCTTCAATTTCTTCAAGTAACAATCCCTGTAATATTTCAGTATCACCATCCGGCGTAAATGTGATGGCTGTTGGCGATTCCGAATGTAACTCCAATCCAATATTAGTTGAATGTTTATCGGTACGCAACCATCGAATTATAGCTAATAAGGGGGCTGAATTAGATTCAAAAAGGCCAACAAAATCACCTATATTAAGATTGTGGTGGCGATCATTATTTTTGCTCGCCATAATTCCTATCTCACTTTTATTGATAATAGTCCATTCAGTCGATTTTGAAAGTTCATTATTTTCTAAACAGTGATGAATTGAGGCTACACCACTGGCCATGTTGATCAGGCGTGATTGAGAATTAGGTGTACGATCATATTTTCGTTGATAAGACGCGTCAATTTGAGGTCTAATTTTTTCTAATAATTGAAAATCAAGGTTGGAGTCCCTTTTTTTAGCTGATTTAGCCATATTATCAATAAGTTGTAAGACTGGATTTGTATTAATTAATCTTGCCTGAGGTAAGGAGCGATCTTCAAAGTTGATTGATGATAAAGGGTGGGGCGGCTGATCGCTAGTGCAAGAAATATAAAAATTTGAAGCAAGGGTTAATTTACTGCTTGCTTTGATTTGAGTGGCGCTTAAACGAGAAACCTTCACTTGATCAGCCATTTTTTCCATGATATTGAATAGTCTGAAAATATCATGCTTTTCTAAGTTAAAGGGTTCGGCTATATTTGACAGCATTAATTGGCGGTAGTTATGAAAAAATGACCTAGTTATAGAGGTGCCTTTAACCGATACTAGTTTATCCAGTGTTTTACTGGCTTCACAATAGAGATAAAGCTGATGTAAGTCTTGCATTGAACCTGCAGGAGGTGAGCGATAATAGCGATATGAGTGTAAGATTAATAAGCTAATTAGTTCAGAAACTCGGTTAATAGCAATCAAAAATTGATCGTTTGAGTTCGGATGCTCCCCTGATTGATAGAACACATTAATAATAATTTTATAACCAATAATAAGCTCTTGAAGTAGCAGGCTTAAATTGTTTATTGTTTTTAGAAATTCAGCGGGTGATGATATTTCACGTTGGATTAAAGTTAAATCACGATTAAATACAAGGTTTCGGATAGGTCTGCGGTAAATATCAAGTAATATTAAACGTTGAATAACTGGTATGTTAGTTCGGTTTAGTGGCGTTAGATTTCCTAGGGTCGCGCTAATGATTTTATCACTATCATTTTCGGGCAATTGCTTAAGCCACTGAGATAATAAGTCCGGTTCGGTAATTGTATTAGGTGAGCTGTTTGATTTCTCTGGCGTTGAGAAGTCCAAACTAGGCAATTCAGAACGCGGTGTTTTCTTGCTACGGAATCGTTGAGACAAACGTGATAAAAAAGATGGTTTTTCATCGATGGAATCAGAGGAACTTGAATCGTTTGACTTTTCTAATACTAGCTTATCACTGATTTGTTGGGCCACTGAGTTGAGCAGTTGTGCAAAATCTTTAGAGCGGAGAGGTTTCTTTAGGATAAGACAATCATTATTATGACTATTTTCTTCAGAGGAAAAAATAGCCGCAATACCATGTTGATGTTGTTGCCACACTATGGTTCCTTCACTACTATCTAAGGAATAGATAGTAAGGTCAACATCACCTTTTTCAACTAGCTTCCACTTTTTAATCAGTGATTTATCAGCAAGATTGAGCATTGATTTCAATAATAAAAAATCAGTTTCGTTAAAGCCATAAGCTTTAATGCGTAAAAATGACATTAAGACCTCTCCGTAGACTTACTTGTCTGACTAATTCTAACAGTGCGAATGACATTATCCGTAGTTTGTACCACTTCAATCACATAATCCTCAATTCGTAAACTGACACCAGGATTTGGGATGCTTTCTAAATATTCCAAAATAAGACCATTGATCGTTTTTGGGCCAGTCGTTGGTAAATGCCAGTGATTATTCCGATTAATTTCACGTATATTAGCAGAACCATTGATAAGATAACTGCCATCTTGTTGCGGATGGATATCTTTATCTTCATCTATTAAATCAGCGGTAAATTCACCAACAATCTCTCTGAAGATATCTTCCAGGGTGATTAAGCCCAGGATATCACCATATTCATCAACGACTAGCCCTGTACGTCTACGATGACGTTGAAATTGGATAAGCTGTGTGTTGAGCGGGGTATTTTCAGGGACAAAGTAGGCTTGTTTAATAATTCCATTTAAACTTTCTTTGGTTAGATTATCTTGAGCAAGCAAATGTAGCGATTTTCTCACATGCAAAATACCGATAATGGAATCCATACTATCTTCATAGATAGGGAGTCGAGTGAAACCGCAATAGGATAAGTTTTTAATAATATCGGGTAGCGAGCTATTGATATCGATCCCTTCCATTTCATTACGAGGTACCATCACATCATTAACGGTGATTTTTTCCAAATCAAGAATACTAACCAACATTTTTTTATGGCGTTGGGGGATCAAGCTACCCGCTTCTTTTAATGCCATACGAAGCTCTTCAGAGTTAATCGCTGCAGATGTAACTTCTTCTGCAGATACGCCAAGTAACGCTAATAAACGGTTAGTAATAAGGTTGATAAACCACACAAGAGGGTAGAGCAGAAACAAGAGCGGTTTGAGCACAAAGCTGGCAGGGAATGCGACTCGCTCGGGATGTAATGCCGCCAGAGTTTTTGGTGTGACTTCAGCAAATAATAAAACGATGAGAGTTAGTGCAAAGGTGGCAATCATAATGCCATTTTCACCATAGAGTTTGACGCCAATGATTGTGGCAATAGCAGAGGCTAGGATATTAACAAAGTTATTACCCAGAAGAATCAAACCAATTAAGCGATCTGGACGTGCTAGTAATTGACTAGCTCGAATAGCACCGGGATGACCTTCTTGTTCTAAGTGACGAAGACGGTATTTATTTAGAGACATTAATGCCGTTTCTGAGCTAGAAAAGAAGGCAGAAAGTAGCAGTAGAATAAATAGGACTATAAATAAGAGTGATAGAGATGTGGTTTCAAGCATGATTATTTAAGAAAAAACTCCAGTACAAGTTTGCTGCCAAAGTAGGCAAGAACTAAGAATGAGAAGCCAATTAAAGTCCATTTTATAGCTGTTTTACCACGCCAGCCATATTGTTTTCTACCCCATAATAAAGTGGCAAATACACACCATGAAACTAAGGATAATAGCGTCTTATGGGCGAGGTGCTGGGCAAAAATATCATCGATGAATACAATGCCGGTAAATAAACCAATAGTCAGCAATATAAATCCAACCGAAATGAGTTGAAACAGAATTGTTTCCATAGATTGCAGTGGCGGTAGTTTTTGTAATAGTCCGGCTAAATGACGTTGTCGTAATTTCTGTTCTTGCACAGCTAAGACAATGGCTTGTAAGGCCGCGAGGGTAAATAAGCTATAAGCAGCGAGTGATAATAATATATGCCATTCAAGGGCTGGATCGGCTAATGCCACAGATTGCTCTGTTGGTAAGGCTGTTTTCAAAATAAGACTGAAAGAAACTAGAGGGTAAACAATAATTCCAGGATGCGTAAGAGGTTTCTTCATACCAATAATAAAGGCAATCAAAGCCATTAACCATGTTGCAATAGTTAATGTTGTGAATAAGCTCAAGTCCCATCCACCGGCAAGACGCATAGTAAAAAATATAGCCGCGCCATGAAAAATAAGAGCAAGCAATGTCACAATGCCAATCGATAACGACGATTGTTTTTCTTGACTATGACTGACAAAGTTACGAATTAAAATAACGCTACAGCTAAGATAGAGTAAAAAGGCTAATGCATTGGCAATGGCCATAGTGTTTCATTCCTTATAGAATGTAATAGTCGATAATATTATCAGTTATTTATCAGTTATAATAAGCATAATTTCTATTAGTTGCCGTTAGTTTCGGCTAAAAGTTCAAGGTGAACCATGTTTGATAGCTTGAGTGAACGATTAAGTAGTACATTACAACATCTTCGCGGCCAAGGTCGCATTACCGAAGATAATGTAAAAGACACCCTGCGTGAAGTACGGATGGCCTTATTAGAAGCCGATGTTGC
>DAOUSV010000047.1 GCA_030627065.1 Piscirickettsiaceae bacterium
ATTACTAGACTCCCGCTAAAAGCACGCGGAAATGACAAGGAGGGTGGGGTGAATGAGCATTAAGATAAACGCTTAGCACGAATTTCTAAGGCTTCTATTCTTGCTTCAATAGGAGGGTGTGATGAGAATACGGCCATAAAGCCACTTTTATCATTAATACCAAATGCTGCCATTTGTTCTGGCAATGCTTCAGGTTCGACTTGTCCTAAGCGTTTAAGTGCATTGATCATATTTTGATGTCCTGCTAAATCTGCACCACCAGTATCGGCAATAAATTCACGTTTTCTTGAGAAGTACATAACAATGGTAGATGCCAGTATTGATAATATAACTTGCGAGACCATCACCGTCACAAAGTAGCCGATGCCATGGCCTTGATTGTTTTTCAAAATCACTCTATCGACGATATGGCCGATAATTCGTGACAAAAAGACCACAAAGGTATTCACAACGCCTTGAATTAATGCCAATGTCACCATGTCACCATTAGCAATATGACTCATCTCATGGCCAACTACGGCTTCTATTTCACCTTGAGACATATTATCTAACAAACCCTGAGATACAGCCATTAATGCCTTATTCTTCGATGCACCTGTGGCAAATGCATTCATAGCTGATGAGGGGAATATTGCGACCTCGGGCATTTTTATACCAACAATCTCGGCTTGTTTTTCAACAGTACTTATTAACCATTTTTCAATATTTGATGATGGATTGGTTATCACAACCGCCCCCGTCATACGTTTTGCCATCCACTTTGAAATCAGTAATGAAATCAATGAACCACCAAAACCAATAACACCAGAAAGTATCACTAATGCCTGAATATTAAGATCGGAACCATTTTCAGCAAGAATACTATCGACACCAAGTAGCCTTAGCGTAATGCTCAGAACGGCCATAATAGCAATATTGGTCATAATAAATAATAGAATACGTTTCATGTGTTGCCTTTTGAAATTAAGTTATTAAAAATCAGCATGGGCGCTAATTGGCGTAAATGCATTTTCGGTTGAAATACCCTTTAAACGGCGTAATTCAGCAGTAAATAGTGAACCACCTTTTTCAGTATGTTCCAATCTGACGGGTAGGTAATTCAATACTGGCGCACACCATAATGTTGTTTCGCGTCCCTTTGAACGAGTTCGTTCTCGTTTTAGTTTGATTGTGTGAATATTGCCGAGCGGGGTGGCAATAAGCTCTTCTCCAAGGATAAGTATTTTATAATTCTTAAGTTTGCCACCATCAGCGATGCGATAATTTAAGTTAGTTTTATTTTCAGTAAGATCGGACATTAAAGCCAGTTGATAAACTAACTTATCCAAAGTATTTTCCTCTAATTGTAACTGCCAAGGCTGCTTTTTATCATCAATAAAGACCTGCATATTTAGCCAATCAAAGTTTAGGCTTAGATATTTCTCTTTTTTGCCACCTGTTCGTTGATAAAGGTATGACTGGGGTAATATTGCACTATCTTTATATTGCCAGTGACTTGTCTCTTCAACTAAATCTGGCTTGAAATAGGCAAAAACACCTTTGGCTTGGGTAGCTGACTTAAAAATGCGAATATTATCATTATTAGTAGATAACTCTTGCTTAAGTTCACCTGCTTGCAAACCATTGAGCCTAACCAAGTAATTAGCAGAAAAATCAGGGATATCTTGTGCCAGTACGCATTGCGAGATGATGCTCAGTAAGATAAAGCTAATTATTTTTGTCATAATAGTTTGATTTAGCTGATTAGTTGTTTAATTGCCTTTGGATAAAGTTGATGCTCTTGTTCAAGCACACGAGTGGCTAATGTTCTTGCCGTATCCTCGGGTAAAATAGTTACTCGTGCTTGTAAGACCACAGGGCCATCGTCAAGTTCAGCTGTTACAATGTGAACACTGGCTCCATGTTCTTTTTCACCAGCATCAATCGCTCGTTGATGAGTATCTAATCCCTTGAATTTAGGCAGTAATGACGGGTGGATATTAACTAGTTTTCCAGCATAATGTTCAACGAATTCAGTGGTCAATATTCGCATAAAACCAGCCAACACAACTAAGGCTGGAGAGTGAGTATCAATTTCTTGTGCTAAAGCCTGATCAAACGCCTCACGAGAATCAAAGTCTTTATGATCAATGATTGTGGTATTTATACCTGCTTGTTGAGCAAATTCGATACCGGCAGCATCTGGACGGTTACTAATAATAGCTGCAATCGTAACGGGCAGTTGACCATTTTGAGCGGCCTTAACAATCGACATCATATTGCTACCCCGACCAGAGATCAGGATAACAATAGATGGTTTACCAGATGTATTCATTATCAACTATTTGATAACAACATGAGGTGTTGTTTGATCAGAACGCTCGATATGACCAATTTGGAAAGCGGTCTCACCAAGCTCTGCAAGTAATGATAATGTTTCTTCAGCATCCTCTTTAGCAATGACGATTACCATGCCGATACCATTATTGAATGTGCGGTACATTTCTTCATCAATGACATTACCTTGCTCTTGTAACCAGTCAAAAATAGCAGGACGTTGCCAGCTTTTGGCATCAATATTAGCTTGAACATTATCCGGTAATACACGAGGGATATTTTCTAACAAACCACCGCCAGTAATATGAGATAGCGCATGAATATTAATTTTTTCATGTAGTTGAAGTAATGATTTAACGTAAATTCTTGTTGGAGTTAGCAGAAGGTCACCCAGTGTGCTTCCTGCAAATTGGGTTGATAAGTCATCGTCGCTACGCTCAAGGATTTTACGAATTAATGAGTAGCCATTTGAGTGTGGGCCTGATGACGCTAAACCAATTAACACATCGCCAGCAGCGACTTGAGCACCATCAATCACATTGTCTTTTTCAACAACACCTACACAGAACCCAGCGAGATCATAGTCGCCTTCTTGATACATGCTTGGCATTTCAGCAGTTTCACCACCAACAAGTGCTGCACCAGCAAGAGTACAACCATCAGCAATACCTGAAACTACCGATGTTGCGACATCAATATCAAGTTTACTTGTTGCATAATAATCAAGAAAAAATAGTGGTTCAGCACCTAAAACGATAATGTCATTAACGCACATTGCAACTAAATCAATACCGATTGAATTGTGAATGCCAGACTCAATAGCGAGACGAAGTTTTGTACCTACACCATCTGTTCCTGATACAAGAACAGGCTGTTTATAACGATCGGTTGGTAGTTCAAACATACTACCGAAACCTCCAAGTCCTGACATCACACCAGGACGGCGCGTTTTAGCGGCTAGAGGTTTAATGCGGTCAACAAGTGCATTGCCAGCTTCAATATCAACGCCGGCATCGCGGTAGCTTAAAGATGAAGACTTAGTATCGACGGTGTTCGTCATGGTAAATTCCTGAATGTAAAAAGGCTGGGTATCTATAAAAACAGCGTGTTAGAATACCACAATGCATAGATTATTTTTTGTTCTAATTTCATTGATTGCAACAGATGTTTCCGCTGTAGATGTTGCTAATTTATATCAATCGTCAGTTCCTGTGGCAACGCAAGGGGAAAAAGAGCGCCTGCAATCTGCGCCACATGCCTTACAGCAGGTGTTGCTAAAAGTGGTGGGTGATCGTGCTGCTTTGGATGCGGCAGATGTTTCTTCATTACTATTACAAGCCGGTACCTTAATTCAGCAATATCAATATCAGCAAGTGAATAAGCTCAGTGATGATGTGACAGAACCTGAGCGTTTGGAGCTGGTTTTAACCTTTAATGAAGCAAGTTTGAACCAAAAATTAGCAAGTTTAGACTTGCCGTTATGGGGAACATCACGGCCAGAAGTATTAGTTTGGTTTGCCATAGACGATGGTAAATCCCGCACAATTATGAGTAATGATGATGCTAATAAACAAATAGCTAAGGCTCTTGAACAGGTGGTAAAACTGCGAGGATTACCCATATTAATGCCTGTTATGGACTTACAAGATCAAAGTAAGGTGCAATTTGCGGATCTTTGGGCAGGGTTTTCTGACCCCATTGAACGTGCGTCGGAACGTTATGGTAGCCCCGTTGTTTTAATGGCAAGCGCATTAGTTGATGCGAATGGTGAGGTAAATGTTCGCTGGCAGAGCTTGATTAATGGTGATACAGCACAATGGCAATCTCGTGGTGATATTCATACAGCAATGCAAGAGGGAGTTAATGAGTTAGCGGATCGTTTAGCAAAACGTTTTTCTCAAGTTGTTGGTAATAATCACGATGTGAGTACTTTGTTATTGCAGATCAATAATGTCAGTGACTATGCTGATTATTCGCGGTTAGTCTCTTATTTAAAGGGTTTACAGTATGTTTCAAATGTGAAAGTCTCACGCTTAGCGACGGACAAACTTGATATCACTCTTTCTCTTAAAGGTGACTTGATAATTTTTAATCAAACTTTGGCCATTGATCGTGTACTTATTTCAGAATCTTATTCCACAGAAAATACTTTTAACTATCGTTTAAATTAAGGAATAGTGATGACTGACAGTAATAAACTATTTTTAATTATCAGTTTGGCCTTAGGTGGATGGCTATTTTATTTGCTTTCACCAGTCTTGATGCCATTTTTTGTTTCAGCATTACTAGCGTATTTAGGCGATCCGATTGTTGATAAATTAGAAGAAAAAAAGTTATCTCGTACCGTATCAGTATCCATCGTTTTTTCTGTATTAGTGCTAACATTTTTATTATTACTATTTGTTTTATTACCGATGCTAGCGTCACAAATAGCGGCATTATTTAAACGATTGCCGGAGTATGTAACCTTAGTACATTCGATGCTACAGCCTTGGCTAAACTCGATAGGGTTGCCTGCTGATTTATTTGATATTAATACGATAAAACAAGCGTTTGCAAATTATTGGGCTGAAATAGGCCAAGTAGCAGGCGGTATTGTTAGCTATATGACGCAATCAGGCATGATGTTATTACAGTGGTTAGTTAACCTTATTTTAATACCTGTGGTGACATTCTATTTATTGCGCGATTGGGATTTAATTGTTGCACGATTTAGAGAGTTATTACCGCGCCGACAAGCCGATAAAGTTATTAAACTGTCATTAGAGTGTGATGATATGTTGGCGGCTTTTATTCGCGGTCAAGTTATGGTTATGTTGGCTTTAGCGACTATTTACACAGCAGGTTTGGCCATGATTGGTTTAGAATTAGCCTTATTATTAGGTGTTATTGCCGGCATCGTTAGTTTTGTACCGTATCTTGGTTTAATCGTAGGTATTGGTTTGGCTGGCTTGGCAGCTTTCTTCCAATTTCATGAGTGGTTGCCAGTATTAATGGTCGTCTTAGTATTTGGTGTGGCCCAAGTTGTTGAAGCGGTTGTCTTAACGCCTCGATTTGTTGGTGAACGAATTGGTTTACATCCTGTCGCTGTTATTTTTGCCGTATTAGCAGGAGGGCAATTATTTGGTTTTACTGGTGTATTATTAGCTCTGCCAGTCGCCGCCGTCATTATGGTATTACTTCGCCACACACATCAACATTATTTGGCCAGTCAGCTTTATAGATAATTATATGCAGTCATCAGCAACACAAATTCCATTGCGATTAAACCCGCAAGATGTTTATCGTTTCGATAACTTTTATTTCCAGCAGCCAGAATTAAGGCAGTTGTTTATTAGTTTAGAGCAGTCAGAGAGTAACTTTATCTACTTATGGGGACTAGAGCCCTGCGGAAAAACACATTTATTACTTGCCGCGACAGAACAATGCTCTAAACGGTCACTTTATTTGCCATTAGAGGAGCTTGTTGAAACGGCATCTCCAGAAATATTGCAATCAGTAGAACAGTTAGATTTATTATGTATTGATGAATTGGATGCCATTGCAGGCAAGGCCGATTGGCAAGAAGCGTTATTCCATTGTTTTAACCGCTTACAACATTCAGGTTGCAAACTGATAGTTGCTGCAACGCATAATCCAGCGACAATTACATTTACATTGGCTGATTTAAAATCGCGAATGGCAACAGCCTTGGTCTATCAGCTTGAGTCTTTGGATGATAATGGTAAGCAGGAGATCTTAATTCTACAGGCAAGAAGTCGAGGCTTAGAACTGCCAGAAGATGTCGCACTGCATTTGTTGCGTCATTATAGTCGTGATATTAAGGTGTTAATGTCGGTATTACAGCGTTTAGATGAGGCCTCTATGGTATCTAAAAGACGATTAACTATTCCTTTTATTCGTCAAGTATTAGTGAATGATCAAGACTAGTTTAACCATAGTTATTCCTGAGCTTGCAGGAATTTTACAACAACAAATCAATAGGAAACTCCTTCCAGAGTATTTAACTAAAATTAAAACCAAAGGTGACTTCAAAGAAAATGAAGCGGGCTTATCGCGTTTATTAATGAATCATTTTAGCGATACACCATTAACAGGTTCTGATTTGCCTGTTGCCAGTTTACGAAGCGATAAGGTAATCACATTGTGTGCCGATCCTTGTTATCTACACGCTGATCTTGATCGTGTTTTATTGTTTAGTGATGACTTAAATTTAACGGAAGAAGAAAGCTCGATTTTAATTGCTGAAATACAACCCTTATTGGCTGAATTTGGCGCGAGGTTAAGCCAATATAAAACAGATAAATGGCTATTAGAATTAGAGTCACTACCTGAGTTGGATTTTAGTGCTTTGCCGGATGTTAGTGGGCGTTCTGTTGACCAGTTTTTACCGGAGGGAGAAGATAGACGCGATTGGATTCGACTCTGGAATGAAATTCAAATGCAATTGTACAATGCGGATGTCAACCAACGACGTCAAGCCCAAGGGAAAGTGCCAATTAATAGTCTTTGGTTTTGGGGGCAAGGCATATTCAAGCCCAAACAACAGGCATGGCAATCAGTACAAGGTGAGCATGAATTGTTAGCCCAATTATCTGAAGTATCCAAAGTTGATTGTCGTGATAATAATTTTGATGTGACGACCTTATCAAGAGGTGCTCATTTATGGTTGTTAAATAGCATTGATATTGATGGTGATTGGCAAATGCAGTTGCAGCAACTAGATGAACAGATACTGAAACCTGTTTGGCAATCACTACGCAAGATGAAGGTGGACCATGTTTCTTTGCAGATTCCTAATCATGGAATTTATACTTTAACGCCATTAGATGGTTGGAGATTTTGGTAACAATGGTAAGTACTATTATTCAACGTGAAAATGATGGCTGGCAATCATTACCGACTACATGGTCTGCACGTTTAAGAAAGGTTCTAGCGTCACGAGGCATTAATGACGAAGCTGATTTGTTTTATGAATTAGCAGACTTGCCAAAGCCTGAACAAATGTTAGGAATGAATGGTGCTGTACAGTTGCTTGTCCAGGCTATTACTGAGCAATGGCGAATTATGATTGTGGCTGATTTTGATACCGATGGCGCAACAAGTTGTGCGGTGGCAATACGCGGTTTACAAGCGATGGGCGCTAAACATCTGGACTATATTGTTCCTAATCGATTTGTGCATGGTTATGGCTTAACAGCAGAACTCTTGGCTGAGATTCCTGTTGATGAACAACCTGATCTGTTATTGACTGTTGATAATGGCATTGCTAGTATTTCAGGGGTGGATGCTGCTCATGCTAGAGGTATGAAGGTGTTAGTAACCGATCATCATTTACCAGGAGATGAGTTGCCGAAAGCCGATGCCATTATTAACCCTAATCAGTATGGCGATACATTTCCAAGTAAGAATATGGCGGGTGTCGGTGTCTGTTTCTATTTATTGCTAGGTGTACGCCAACAATTACGTAAACAAGGATGGTTCGAGCAACAACAGATTGCAGAACCAAAATTAAATACCTTATTAGATTTAGTCGCATTAGGTACGGTGGCAGATGTTGTGCCATTGGATAAATTAAACCGCACATTAGTAAAGCTAGGGCTTGCACGAATAAAAGCAGGTCATGGCTGCGCTGGCATTAATGCTTTAATCCAGATATCAGGGCGTAATGCAGGGCAGTTAGCGGCATCCGATATGGGATTTTCTGTTGCGCCACGGCTTAATGCGGCTGGGCGCTTGGAGGATATGAGTATTGGCATTGAAACCCTATTAACCAATGATGTTGATATTGCGCAGTCATCAGCCTTGTTATTAGATGATATTAATAAGCAGCGCCGTGATGTTGAACAAGATATGCAAACACAGGCAGTGACAATGCTAGAAAAAATGTCATTCACAGATGATGAACCGCCTTTAGGTTACTGTTTGTTTGATGAACAATGGCATCAAGGAGTGATTGGATTATTAGCCAGTCGAATTAAAGAAAAACAACATCGCCCCGTTATTGCGTTTGCCCCAGGTAATGAAGGTGAAGTAAAAGGCTCGGCTCGTTCAATTCCAGGAATACATATTCGTGATGTATTAGCCTTAGTTGCTAGTCAAGCACCAGAAGGCATGCTCACTCGCTTTGGTGGTCACGCTATGGCGGCAGGATTAACTTTGGCTAAGCAATACCTTGAACAGTTTGAAACATTGTTTTTGTCTGTTTTAGAGCAAACTGTTGATCCGACTGTATTACAGCAAGAATTAGTCTCGGATGGTGAATTGACCTTCGATGAAATTGGATTAGAACTAGCTGAGTTATTACTGCATGCCGCGCCATGGGGGCAGGGTTTTCCTGAACCGTATTTTCATGGTATTTTTACAATTAAAGCACTACGAGGCGTTGGACAACAGAAAGATCATTTACGATTAACGGTTGAACTCGATAATGGCCAACAAATAACAGCAATGGCATTTCGACAATTAAAGCCTGACTGGCTTGAAGCCGGTGGTAATGCATTATTACGATATCGTTTAGCGGTGAATGAATTTCGGGGTGAGCGTAGCGTACAGATACTAGTGAATGTATTACTTCCGCCGTAGAAAATTACTTAAAAGATATATGATAAGAAAGTCTAACGCCTTATTTCTAAAGCTAGTTGAAGTACTTTGGAATCAACCTTAAGGTTAGCTTCTTTAAGACGTTTATGATTGACTTTAAATTTTAGCTGGCGATTATCATCTGTGGGCAATATTTCAATCATTCCTCCATGATCGATAAAACCATTTGTATTAGAAATAGTTAATATTGGAAAATCTTGCAGTGCAATAAAAATACGAGGTAATAAACTTTGGTGATCGGCATCAATATAAATAACCTGACAACTAATTGCATCACTTACTTTTCTAAGATGAGTAACCTTTATTAACTTGCCTAATAATTATTTTTTGCTGATTAGAGTTAAGTTCACGCTATCTTGCTCATCAAAATAGCAAAAGTTCCAGATAGATTTTGGCTGATCAGTTTCTTGCCATTGTGTGAATTTAACAAAGTTATAAATTAATTCTGATTGTAAGCCGCTAATCATGTTAGCCATTACATTACTAGATAATAGAAAAATAACTAGCCAATAAATCCATTTAAATTTGAGTATGTTACTCATTATA
>DAOUSV010000164.1 GCA_030627065.1 Piscirickettsiaceae bacterium
ATCACTCCGGGAATACGGTTGATAACTTCGGTGATATGATCAGCACGAATCAAGTCAATTTCTTCAGCAGAAACCTTGCCCGTATTACCAGCTAAATCTAACAGTGACGTTTCCGATCTCGTACCTGTAACAATTAACTCATCTAAGTTTAAGTTGCCATCAGCCAATGTAATTGTTGATGCAGAAGCGGTTGCTAATGCAATAAGAAGTGAAATCTTACGTGTCGAGAACATTTTATATCGTCCAGAATTAATTTAGTTAATCAAAATTAGGCCTGTATTTTCTCATATATGACGATAACGAACATCAGTAATTTCCTTGCCAGCTATTGAAAATAGCGACGATCACCCCCACTTATTGATCCAAATCAATTTATAGGTAGTAAATCCCTCTTATGGAATACAAAGACTATTACAAAATCCTTGGTATCTCTCGTGATGCTTCAAAAGATGAGCTTAAGAAAGCATACCGAAAATTAGCACGAAAATATCACCCAGATGTGAGTAAAGAGGCCAATGCTGAGGAAAAGTTTAAGGAAGTTGGTGAAGCCTATGAGGCATTAAAAGATCCTGAAAAACGTGCTCAATATGATCAGTTTGGTTCTAACTACCAAAATGGTCAGTCATTCAATCCACCACCAGGTTGGGGTCAACAAGGAGGGACTGGCGCAGGTAACTTTAGTAGCTTCTTTGACAATATGTTTGGTGGTGGCGGTATGGGTGGAGGGCAGGAGAACTTCTACGCACCCGGTGAAGATGTGAATGCTAAAATCACGATTTCTTTAGAAGATGCATTTTCGGGTACGCAAAAAGCAATCCGTCGCCCATCAGGTTCAAAACAATCAGGAACGCTTAACGTTAAAGTCCCTGCAGGCATTACTTCTGGTAAAAAGATCCGTCTTTCTGGTCAGGGTAAAGCAGGAATGGGCGACCAGTCTGGTGACTTATACCTTGAAATCAGTGTTGCGCCACATGCTCATTATCGCTTAGAAGCTAAAAATATATTTCTTGATTTGCCTATTGCGCCTTGGGAGGCTGCATTAGGTGCTAAAGTGACTGTACCAACCTTGGCAGGAAAGATTAATCTAAAGATTCCATCTGGTGCAAAAAGTGGCCAAAAAATGCGTTTAAAAGGTCGAGGGCTACCAGGAAAAGAAACTGGCGATCAGTTTGTTATCTTACAAATTATGACACCTCCAGCCGATAGTAATACTGCAAAGCAGCTCTACCAACAAATGGCTGAAGAGTTAAACTTTAATCCTAGAGAAGAATTAGAAAACCTTTAAGAAAAGTACCATCGTGTAGGAGCTGCTTCAGCCGCTCCTACACGCCCTATTATTTAGGAAGAAATATGACTGTATTTAAAACATCATTAGTCTGGCTTGCAGGTATTAGCCTGCTCATTCAAGTTGCTGTAGCGGCATTACCATTTAATTGGTTTGGTGATGATGATCAAATGCCGACACTAGCACCGATGCTTGAACAGTCTCAACCTGCGGTAGTCAACATTGCCACTAAAAGTCATGTTCGTATCAGAGATAATCCACTTTTAAATGATCCTTTCTTTCGCCGTTTTTTTGATATTCCAGAGCAAAAACCTCGGCATAAAACCAAACAAAGCTTGGGATCTGGTGTTGTTTTTGATGCTAAACAAGGTTTAGTATTAACCAATAACCATGTTATTCAACGTGCAGATGAAATTACCGTTTCACTCACTGATGGCCGTAGTTTTAAAGCAGAATTAGTAGGAACAGATCCAGCAACTGATGTCGCATTAATTAAAATTCCTGCTGAAAGCTTGACCGCCTTACCTCTGGCAAATTCAGATAAGCTTCGTGTGGGTGACTTTGTTGTTGCCATTGGTAATCCATTTGGTTTGGGGCAAACGGTAACATCAGGCATTGTCAGTGCTATGGGGCGCAGCGGTTTAGGCATTGAAGGTTATGAGAACTTTATTCAAACCGATGCATCGATCAATCCAGGAAATTCAGGTGGTGCTTTAGTTAATCTTCGTGGCGAATTAGTCGGTATTAATACTGCCATATTTTCCCCGGGACAAAAAGGCGGCAATATCGGTATTGGCTTTGCTATCCCAAGCAATATGGTTAAACAAATTACCGACCAACTACTCGAATATGGCGAAGTACATCGCGCCAATCTAGGCGTACAAATGCAGGATATTACGGTTGAATTAGCAAAGGCCTTTAATATTGATTCCAATAAAGGAGCTGTTGTTACGCGTATACAACAAGATTCAGCCGCTGATGAAGCAGGCGTTCAAGTAGGTGATGTCATTACAGCCATTGATGGTAAAAAATTAATTAATGCCGATAGCCTACGTAATACCATTGGTTTGTTGATGGTTGGCCAAACGATTAACATTGATATTGTGCGAGAGGGAAAAGCGAAAACACTTAAAGCCACCGTTAAAAAGACCAAAAAACGCGCCAAACAAAAGCCGACACATCCTAAATTATCTGGTGCAACATTTGGTGATATTGAACAATCATCACCTTATTACGGAAAAATAAATGGCATTATGACCTATGAGATTAAACGCGGTAGCCCCGCGTGGGCATCAGGTTTGCGTAAAAACGACATTATTAGTTCGGTGAATAGACAACCGATTGAAAACCTAGAAGACTTCAAACCTTTAGTTCAAAATAAAGATGGTTTATTGCTCAATATCACCCGAAATGGTCGAGCAATGTTTTTGCTTCTGAGCTGATAACTCATATATATACCGGTTATCATTCAAGTTGCAAGTTTCTGAAATTGTAGCGTTTGTCCTTGGTTCGACAGGCTCACCATTAACGGTAAAAATATGTATTTTCAAGCTGCTTGAGTATTCGTTAATTTGTAGATTCGATTTTATTTTTTAGTTTTAACTGGGCGCTTCCAGTCCGGAATGACCACCTGTACTGGTTTTGTAAGCGTCAATACCTTTTCAGCAACATTTTTACGTAAAGTAGTTCCAGCTCCAATAGTTGCACCATCAGCAACGGTGATCGGGGCAATCAACTGACTATCAGAACCAATAAAAACATTATCGCCAATCGTAGTACGATGTTTATTCGCGCCATCATAATTGCAGGTAATCGTGCCAGCACCAATATTCACATCCTTGCCCATATCGGTATCACCAATATAGCTAAGATGATTTACTTTGGAACCTCGACCAATATTGGCATTTTTAGTTTCAACAAAATTACCAATTTTGGCATCATCTGCAAGCACAGTTCCAGGTCTTAAACGAGCAAAAGGACCGATATTAACATGGCGACCAACCGTACTCTGGTCAATCATACTATTTGCTAAGATAACCGTGCCTTGGCCAATTGTGGCATCTTTGATAATACAGTTAGCACCAATCTCCACATTGTCTGCTAATGTAACATTACCTTCAAAGATCACGTTCACGTCGATTGTAATATCTGTACCCGTACTCAATGTGCCACGAATATCTAAACGGCTAGGATCTATCAATGTCACACCATTAAACATTAATTCTTGAGCTTGTTGTTGTTGATAGTGCCGTTCTAACTCTGCTAATTGTTGGCGGGTATTTACACCTGCAACCTCTGCATTATCTTGGCAGCACACTGTATTAATCGCTAAACCATCCGCAACAGCAAGCGCTACCATGTCGGTCAGATAATACTCGCCTTGTGCATTGTTGTTGCTGAGTTTATCCAGAGATTGAGTTAACCATTTTACTGGTAGCACCATAATGCCACTATTCACTTCTTTTATTGCTAAGGTCTTTTCATCTGCATCTTTTTGCTCAGTAATACAAATTACATCACCC
>DAOUSV010000019.1 GCA_030627065.1 Piscirickettsiaceae bacterium
ATTTCCATCCGAATACGACTTGCCGCCTCATCAATCAAATCAATTGCTTTATCAGGCAACATTCGATCGCTGATATAACGATGTGATAAAGTCGCCGCCGCTACAATCGCCGGGTCAGTAATATCGACACCATGATGCACTTCATAACGCTCACTCAAACCACGTAAAATACCAATGGTATCTTCCACCGAAGGTTCGCCCACAAGCACTTTTTGGAACCGACGTTCTAAGGCCGCATCTTTCTCAACATATTGGCGATATTCATCCAATGTAGTCGCACCAATACAATGTAATTCACCTCGAGCTAAAGCAGGTTTCAACATATTACCGGCATCCATCGCACCCTCAGCTTTACCCGCACCGACCATAGTATGAAGTTCATCAATAAATAGAATGATCTGGCCTTCTTGTTTCGATAGATCTTTCAATACCGCTTTTAAGCGTTCTTCAAACTCACCACGAAACTTAGCTCCGGCAATCAATGCACCCATATCTAAGGATAATAGGCGTTTATTTTTCATACCTTCTGGTACTTCACCATTAATAATTCGCTGAGCAAGACCTTCAGCAATCGCGGTTTTACCCACGCCTGGCTCACCAATTAATACTGGGTTATTTTTAGTTCGACGCTGTAATACTTGAATCGTACGACGAATCTCATCATCACGACCAATTACAGGATCTAATTTGCCCTTTTCAGCTTGCTCCGTCAGATCTATGGTGTATTTCTCAAGTGCTTGGCGTTGTTCTTCTGCATTAGGATCGGTTACTTTATCGCCACCACGGATTTTATCAACCGTCGCTTCCAATACTGATTTTTTGCCCCCCTGTTTACGTAACAACTCACCTGATTGCTGCTTATCAGCGACCACTGCCAAGACGAATAACTCACTAGAAATATACTGATCTTTTCGTTGCTGAGAAAGCTTGTCAGTTTGATTGAATAAACGGTTCAAATCTTGCGAAATATGCACATCACCCGAACCACCTTCAACAGATGCCAAGCGATCAAGTTGAGTGCCAAGCCCCGCCTGATAAGCCGCAACATTAACACCACTTTGAGCAAGTAACGGTCTCACCGTACCGCCCTGTTGTTCAATCAATGCCAGCATCAAATGTGTAGGCTCGATGAATTGATGATCACGACCCACAGCCATGCTTTGAGCCGCAGATAGAGCCTCTTGAAACTTACTGGTTAATTTATCAATTTGCATCAGATAATCCCCTAAAATAATGTTCTTGTTGATAATTATGTGGGGATTACAAAGCGTAATTTCAAGGAGTTAGTTCAATCACCTTTGATATTTCAGCTAAACATTTAGAAAAATTATCTTGCTGACAGTGGATTTTCTGGCCTAGCGTTAATTGGATATGACTTGGAATAAAGGGAGCAAGTGCTTCATGACCTTCACCACCTACGCCATCAATACGAACGGGGAAAATAGCTGTTTTTGTCCATGCTGATAGTCGAGCAACACCACCTTTTAATTTCTTCGGTGGATCGGAATCTAAATGAATAGTACCGTGAGGAAATATAGCTAATACTTCGCCTTCTTCTAATGCTCGTAATGCTTGGCGTAATGCTAATTCTGGTTTGCCAAAACGATCAACAGGGATGCAGCCTGATGCTTTGAACAACCAATGTAAGATCGGACGTTCATATTGTTCTCTGGCAATTAAAAACCGTAGTGGTCGTCGGCAGGCGCTAATCAAGATAAAAGGATCAAGCCCCGATACATGGTTGGCAACAACAATGGCGGCACCGGATTCAGGCAATGGAATGCTTGTGTCTGGTAGACGATGTAGATATTTAACTAATAATCGCCCTAGTCCGTCAATGCTATTAATAGCAAAGCCATTCCAATCCGCTTTTGCTGATTTTTGACCTAGATATGTTAAGCCTAAAAGAGTGACTACAACGATAAAACCAAAGCTGAGCCACATAATTTAATCTTCAAAATGAGAAGGATCTCCAGCACCAACACGCATGACTTCAGGCATATCATCTATAAACTCAATAACTGTTGTTGGTTCTGAACCACAAAATCCGCCATCAATCACTAAATCAACGAACTTACCAATACGATCGACAATGTCTTCGGCATCTGTCATTGGCAAGTCATCACCGGGCATGATTAACGTAGAACTCATTAAAGGTTCATTAAGCTCTTCTAATAAATAGAGGGCAATATTATTATCAGGAATTCGTAAACCAATGGTTTTGCGTTTGGCATGTTGTAATCGTTTTGGTACCTCTTTAGTCGCCGGTAATACAAAGGTATATGCGCCCGGCGTATGTGCTTTAATTGCTCGATACACACTGTTATTTACTTTGGCATAAGTCGACAGCTCTGATAAATCTCGACATACCAAGGTGAAGTTATGATCATCATCTAAATCACGGATACGACGAATTTTATCCATGGCAGATTTATCACCTATATGACACCCAAAGGCATAACCCGAGTCTGTTGGATAAACAACTAAGCCACCTTTACGAATAATATCGCAGGCTTGTGCGATTAAGCGTTTTTGTGGGTTTTCAGGGTGAATGTGGAAAAACTGACTCATGGAAGACCTTATATATTGACGATTTAGCTGGATAGGTTGATTTTTATTTTCTGACATAAAGCGATTAATTTCTTGGCTTCATCACCGCTTAATCCTGTGGCACACAATGCTTGCGATGCAACAGTATTGGCATCGGATTCAAATGAGCGGCCTTGCTCAGTCAAGGCAATACTTTTTTGACGCTCATCACCCGGTTCGAACTCGCGCGTAATGTAACTCAATAGTTCCAAGCGTTTTAATAATGGCGTCATAGTGGGCTTACTTAAGCCGACTGTTTGCGCCAACTCTGTCACAGATACTTTATCTTTTTGCCACAAGGCCATCATCACCACAAATTGTGGGTAGGTGAGCTTTAGAGGCTCAAGCAATGAGCGATATGCCTGCGTAATAACTCCTGATGTGGAATAAAGTGCATAACAAACTTGCTGATGAAGTAATGGCCCCATTAAGGCTCCTTAAAAACGATATTTGACAAATTATACATGAAAGCAAATAATTAGCCCGCAAACAGTTCGTTAGCAAATATAACTAAAAAGGGTATTAACTATGAATAAATTACTATCGTCACTTATCATTATTGCCGTCATGTCATTTTCAGGAATGACTATAGCTGATGACCATGCGAAAAAACCTGCCGACTATATGCCAAGCCTTATCACTGCTACACCTCTTGAAGGTCGCCAACTTGCCATTCTTATGGTGAGAAAAACAGTCGGTACAATTCAACGTGATGGCAAAGTGAAACATGCTGTTCGTGATATGTATGCAGATAATCCTATGATGCTTATGCGTGCAGTTGAGTTAGTAAATAAAGAATTTGCCATTATTGCGATTGCTAATAATTACTGGCGTTAAGACTATACCCATGACCATTCAAGTTGCAGAATGATAACGGGTATAAAAAAGGGGCAGGCTTTTCACCTGCCCTTTTTAAAATTTAGACCAAATAGGCACACAACTTTGCGGCAGTGGCGGCAAGTGTCCTAATTCTATCCAGGTATTATCTGGGCTATGGAAATCTGAGCCTCGCGATGCGAGTAGCTCAAACTTATCGGCTAATGCTGCCATTGTTTTTATTTCTTCTGGATGTTGCCGTCCTGACACGACTTCAAATCCTACGCCGCCAACGTCTTTAAAATCATCAATCAAGCGACGTAATTTTGTCGCAGTTATTTTATAGCGTGCAGGATGCGCGATCACGGCATATCCACCAGCAGCGGTTATCCAGCTCACTGCATCATTCAAACTTGCCCATTCACCGGGCACATAACCCGGTTTATTACGCACTAAATAGCGCTTAAAGACATCATTAATATTCTTGGCGTAATCATGCTCGACTAAAAACTTGGCAAAATGTACCCGCCCTAACATGATGTCAGAGGCATATTTTCTTGCACCATCAAGTGCACCAGGAATTCCCGCTTTATCTAAACGTTTAGCTATTTCTTCTGCTCGTCCTATCCGGTAATTACGCATAGCGAGTAAACCTTGCTGCAAGGTTTCATTCTCGATATCAACACTCAATCCAACAATATGGATGGTTGTTCCACCCCATGTTACCGAGATCTCGACTCCAGATATAAGACGTAGATCTGAGCCCTCAGCCGCTTGCTTCGCCTCAATAAATCCTTCTGTACCATCGTGATCGGTGAGAGCCAATACATCCACACCTTTCTCAATCGCACGAGCAACTAAGTCGCTAGGTGATAGAGAGCCATCGGAGGCCGTTGAATGAGAATGTAGGTCATAACAAGTCATAGTCATCATTTTACGTTAAAATAGACATCTATATTTTAACTGAAGTAACTTTAATGAAACTGTTTTTTGATTTTTTACCAATTGCCCTTTTCTTTGTTGCCTATAAATTTGGTGGCGGCATCTACCATTGGGATGGACAGGAATACGATATTAAAGGAATTTATGTTGCTACAGCGGTAATGATTATTGCTTCAATATTACAAGTTACTATCACTTGGTTACTCACTAGAAAAGTCGAGAAATCTCACCTAATCACCTTGGTATTAGTGCTTGTACTTGGAGGCGCTACTCTTTGGTTGCAAAACCCAGACTTTATTAAATGGAAGCCAACAGCGGTCAATTGGCTGTTTGCTTTTGCCTTCTTCATCTCAATGGTATTCACTAAAAAATCATTATTAGAACGGATGATGGCGGAGCATATTCAAATGCCTGCTGCAGTTTGGTTTAAACTCAATATTGCGTGGATTCTGTTCTTTATCGGCTCAGGCCTGGCGAACCTTTATGTTGCCTTTAACTTTGAAGAAGCAACTTGGGTTAACTTTAAACTATTCGGCTTATTAGGCCTCACCATTGTCTTTATTGTTGGACAGGCTATTTACCTTTCTCAGCATGCGACTGAAATTCCGAATAAAGACGAGGCTTAATCATGTTGTACGCCATTATTAGTACAGATGTCGCTGATAGTTTAAGTCTGCGCTTAGAAGCCCGACCTGCACATCTTGAGCGCCTAAATGACTTGCAACAACAAGGTCGTTTGATTTTAGCAGGTCCACATCCTGCCATTGATAATATCGATTCTGGAAGTGCTGGTTTTACAGGAAGCCTGGTTGTGGCTGAGTTTAATGATTTAGAACACGCACAATCATGGGCTGATGCTGATCCTTATATGGATGCAGGTGTATATGCCAATGTCACCGTCAAACCATTCAAGAAAGTTCTACCATGACCGATACTCTAACTAAGCTAAAGCAGGCATTAGACACCTTAGAACCTAGCTATTTAGATATTCAAGATGATAGCGCGCTCCACGCAGGGCATGCAGGCAATACCGGCGGCGGGCATTACACGGTCACCATTATCAGTGAACAGTTTTCTGGCTTAGCACTACTTAAACGTCACCGCCTTGTTTATGAGGCGACAAAATCATTAATGAGTACGGATATTCATGCATTAAGCATTCGCGCTAAAACACTGGATGAAAGCGAATAAGAAATTGAGGATTCATGGCTGACAGCCCTAAAAACAAAGCGTTTCTACAACAACTTGAACGCCAACGTCTTAATAAGACATGTAAGCTGCCTATAGACTTACGAGGGAAAGTTGCCGGCGAATGCCAAGCTTATTCCTTTGGTGATTTAACGCATTATTTAGATGATCGCGCCTATTTATTAGCCAAACAATTACTTGACCGTTTTGACGGTCGATATACCATCGGCGTTAATGAAGTTTTATTAAAAGTACTCAAATCATTAGAAGTCAATAATACTAAACAAGAAGCTAAGCCAATTCTTGCTTGTAATAAAGGTAATGTAGAATTCATTAGCTTTGACTCACTCATTCATCGCAAAGAGCCTCGTATTCTTCATGCAACGGCAATCGAATTGCGTATTAATGACGTGCTTTATCATGCCACAACTATCAACATTACCACTAGCGCGATACGCATTGCATCAAAACGTACATTTACCTTGGAAAATGGGAGCCCCGTTACGGTAAACTTCACCGAATTTGTAACAAGTTCACAGCCAGAATTATTAACAAAAGTACATTATAAAATACTTTCCATTGAGCATGATGAGCAACGTAGTTATGCCATTTTGGTGAGAAACCGTTCCGATGATGAAGCTGTTAGTTCATGGCTAGACAAATGGACTCAAGATCGTAATACGCCAGAACATATTGATATTGATAATGAACTATTTAATCTGGTTAGCCATTATTATTTACGCGCCTTTATTGCCACCATGCACTCGCCCTTATTTTGGCTTGGTAATAAGACTAACTCTAAAAGTACCATTAATGCATTTCACAATATGCCGTTGGCAAATTCCACGTTAATACCATTGCAACTAACAAATTATGAATTTGATTTTTCATTATTACCTTTACAGAAAATATTAGAGCAGCAGTCTGACTACCTTGTTTTCATTTACACCGAAAGTGGCATTCCTAAAAGTATTGCCATTCCTCGTAATAACCATCAACTTATAACTCTGGCACTAGGTTGGCATGCACAACAAGAAAATAATCATGTTTTATTACTGAAAACACAAGAAACCGCTATTCAAGCGGATGACTTTAAGAAAGAACTACAACACCTTGCTGAAAATGACAGCGATTATGCTTTGACACTTACTGAGCGATTAAATGCTATCTCGCATTTAGTCAGTCTTATTGATATAACAGCTAGTTGTAAATCATTACCCCCACATAATACGACTACATTAGAGGTGTTGAACAGTAGCCACACTTTATCTTGGTTAGGGATAATGCCAAAGCCTACACCCTTACAACATTATATTGATCGCAAAAGCCAGCGCTTATTCATCAAAACCAAAGTGGTTTTAGATTTACACCAGAAAAGCCATGAGCTCACCAGTCGTGATGTCTCAGAATTTGGTATGTCTTTAAATTTAACGGGCTTCGTTGATTTAATAGTAGGGAGTCATGTAAAGGTCAATTTTGAACACTGGCAAAGTCAAACTGATACAGTAAAACTTAATGCTATCCCTTATATTATTAGGGGTGTTCAATTCTGGGAAGGAACGACACAACTGGGACTAGAACGTAACTTTCCTGCCTGTTCTGAAAGTGTTAATCGCTTCTTTTCTTCAAAAATAACCCATCATAAAGGGCTATTATCTAAAAATACACATGACATCTCTATTGTTCAGGAAGCTAAAATATTTACTCATATCCTTGGACAAAAACTAAGTTCCATTCCTTTTTACCTGGCGATAGACACAAATAAAACACGTATTTTACAAGCCGTAGCGAGTTCGAAAAAGAATCATGCCAAAGATCTCTCCGGTTTATGGCAAGTAATGCAAATATTGATAACGCCACTTTATAGCTTATTACGATCGGATAAAAGCAAACAATCTATTTATTTTGGATTGTATAGCTATATTGATTCATCCGGGGAATGGAAAATAATGACCGACTACGATTTATCCACCCCTCGTAAAAAGTCTATTTTCATCAATCGTGCTTTAAGCCATGAAATCCATTATTTTTTCCATAGCAATATCACATTGATACCTTCATGTTTTTTAAAACAGCAAGGTGATCTTAATCAGCGTTTATCTGAACTTCGTTCTCATAGCCCCCATAAAATAAAACAAATACGAGAGGTATTACATAGCCTTTTGGCCATCGGTGAATTAACTGATATTACCGATATTATCAGCTCAACTTACCTTTAACTCGCCACCATCATCTTATCAATCCAAACGGATCCTGTTCGCGTACTACCTCGAACTTCCATATCGTTGCCTACGGCTTGAATACCCAAAAACATATCACGTAAGTTGCTGGCTATAGTAAATTCATCGATTGGATATTGAATCTCACCATTTTCCACCCAAAACCCAGCCGCACCTTGTGAATAGTCACCCGTGACGATATTAATCCCCATACCCATTGTTTCAGTCACTAATATTCCCGTGCCCATTTCAGCCAACAACCTGGCAAAATCTAAATCACCACTATCAATAGTTAAATTATGCACACCACCCGAATTAGCCGTTGTGGTCATGCCTAATTTACGTGCTGAATAACTACTCAACACATAACCCTGCAAGACACCATCACTCACAATATCACGTGCTTTAGTGACAACTCCTTCACCATCAAAAGAAGAACTTCCCAATGCTTTAAGTAAATAAGGTTGCTCGTGAATATGAATAAAATCCGGGAAGATTCTCTTGCCTAAATGATCCAATAAAAACGATGATTTTCGATACAAAGATCCGCCACTTATTGCACCAATTAATTGCCCAAAAAATGACGGTGCAATATCTGCTGAAAATATAACCGGATATGACCCCGTTTTTACTGTTCTAGCATTAAGTCGTTTTAATGTATTTTGTGCCGCCCGTTGTCCAATTCTCAATGCACTTTCTAGATCTTGAGCATCACGCTTAACGTCATACCAATAATCACGTTGCATTCCACTGTCATCATCGGCAATTAAGGTACATGACAAACTATGGCGCGTACTTGAAGTGCTGCCAACAAAGCCATGAGAATTGGCATATACACGTCCACCTTGATGACTAGATACTGTTGCGCCTTCTGAATTTGTGATCTGCTTATCAATATCAAATCCGGCTTGCTCACACTCAGTTGCTAATGAAATAGCCTGTTCAACATCAACATCCCATGCATGATACATAGACAAGTCAGGAAACTCTGTTGCCATTAATTCGGCATCAGCCAATCCTGAATATTCATCTTCTTGCGTATGCTTGGCGATACCACTTGCGGCAGTCACTGCATCGGCAATCGCTTCTGGTGTTAAATCTGACGTACTTGCTGACGCCTTGCTTTGACCAAAATAAACAGTGATACCCAAGCCTTTATCATTATTATGCTCTAAGGTTTCAACCTCACCTTGTCGGACAGTCACAGATAAACCAGTGCTGTGACTTACACCCACTTCAGCGGCAGTTGCACCTTGTATTTTTGCTTGTTGTAATGCGATTTCAGCCGCTTGTTCTAATGTTGAATTATTCATTTAACTCTCTTTTTAGCTATATTCTTATTTCGGATTACACACGGGACAAGCGGGATCTTGTCGTAATTTAATTTCCTGCCATGACATTGATAATGCATCTAAAATTAGTAATCGTCCTGCCAATGTTTCGCCAATTTCCGTCAATAACTTCACGGTTTCAACCGCCTGCATACTGCCCATTATCCCAAGTAATGGCGATAACACACCGGTTTCAGAACAACTTTCTTGCAACTCACCACGATCCTCATACACACAACGATAACAAGCACTACCCGCTTGACGTGGATCATAAACTGTAATTTGACCTTCCATTCGAATTGCCGCCGCCGAAACTAATGGCGTTTTTAATGCTTGCGTCACTTCATTGAGTGCAAAACGAGTAGCAAAGTTATCACTGCAATCTACCACTACATCAGCCAATGTAATAGCTTGATTCAAGGCTTCCCCCGTCAACCGTTCGGCTTTAATATCAATATGACATTCACTATTTAATGATTGTAGCCGCTCTTTTGCCGATTCCACTTTAAACTTGCCTACATTGCTTTCACTATGCACAATTTGACGCTGCAAATTAGATAACTCAACCTCATCATCATCCACCAGCGTTAAATGCCCGACACCAGCGGCGCCTAAATATAATGCAACAGGCGAACCCAATCCACCCAACCCAATAATCAACACATGACTATCAAGTAGCTTCTGCTGGCCTTTAATATCTATTTGAGGCAATAATATTTGGCGGCTATAGCGTAATAGTTGTTCATCTTCCATTAGTGGTTATGGATCTCATGGCATAAATAACGCTCATTATACTGCTAGTCGCCCCATGGTAACGCGATCATTACCACCGAAGTCCTTATGTGACGCAATCTGAGTAAATTCTGCCTCAGAAAATAACAGCCGTACTTGATCTGCTTGATGGTAGCCATGTTCAATTAATAACCAACCTGACGACTTCAAACACTGTTGAGCTTGTTGGATAATTTGACGAATATCATCTAAGCCATCGACACCTGATGCAAGTGCGGTGATCGGCTCAAAACGCACATCACCTTAGGATAAATGAGGATCATCTTGTTCAATATAAGGCGGGTTACTGACAATCATATCCAAACTATTATTAGCAATTGCGCTGAGCCAACTTCCTTGCCAAAAAGAAATATTATTAATGTTATTACTCTGTGCATTTTGCTTGGCGACATCCAACGCAGGCTTGGAATAATCCATCGCGATTATTATCGTATTGCGATTTTCAATGGCTAATGAAAGTGCTATCGCACCTGTTCCAGTGCCTAAATCGACGATGTTCATATTTGGCTTTAATTTACTTAATGCCAGAGACACTAATAGCTCAGTATCTGGACGTGGAATTAAAGTGTCTGTCGTCACCTTTAAATCTAAACTCCAAAAACCACGCTGACCAATCAAATAAGCAACCGGCCGTCCCTGTTGTCTTTCAGCTATAAGGTCAATAAATTGTGTCCGCTGTTGAGGTGTTAGCTCTCTATCAGCCCATGTGTGGAGGTATGTTGTTTGGCAATCTAATACATGACAAAGTAAGACTTGAGCGTCAACCTTTGGACTTTCTGAATTGGTAACAACGGCCTGTCCATAATGTAAGGCATCCGCAATGGTCACCGTCGCCACTAATTCAAGAATGTGAAGGCTCCAATCGCGATGATAACAACGGCTAAGCCGATAACAAGACTATTTAGTAATGATACTTTATTGTTTAGCTTCTCAATTTTCTCATCACGTTCATCCTCATCATTATTAACCGCTTGCAGAGCAAGTTGCTGATTAACAAGAGGAGTCACTATCGGTGAAACAGTCGTAGCAAGTGTTGACTCTAAATGTTGACTAATAGAAGAACTAAGTCCTTGCTCTAATTTTGTTTGTAATCGTTTCTCTTGATGATTCAACCATGCAGTTCCTGTGATCGATAATGATTCCAATACCTGTGTTGAAAAATCAGTTTCTGCAATCACACTATGTACTGCTTGCTCAGCTATTGAGCCAACCGTTTCACTTGCGGCTCGTTTTACAGCTTGTTGACCTGCATCTTCAGCTGCTTGTTGTATTTGAGTTTTTAGTTGTTCAATCATCGCTGGCAATTGCGCTTCAAGTGCTAGCTTAACTTGATAACCCACCATTTTCTCAGCCGTATCGGCTGCTATTTGACGACTAATATCTTCAGTATAACCCCGTACATTTTGCTGTATTTTCGGTACGATTGTTTGCTCAATAGTCGCGATTACTTTAGCAATCAATTTAGCTTCATTAATAGGTACAACTTGAGGCTCTGAAGCAATCGCTGGTTCTGTCGTAATAGTTTTCGAAGGTAATGCGGCTAATATATTGCTTAAGGCTTCGCCAGATGGTGGCTTAGTTAATACAGCAATAGCACCTGTTGCTAATGCTTTTTCTCTATCAGCCTCACCGTCCTTTCCCGTACAAATAACAACTGGAATATCTGCTAGAGCACTATTGGCTTTAATTTGTCGAGTTGCTTCCAGCCCATCTATTCCGGCCATCATGACATCCATAAAGATAACGTCGGGTTTTTCATTAGTCGATTGCAAATAGCTTAATGCTTCTTCACCACTGCCTTGCTCAATACTCTCAAAATCACTGGCTGCGAGTAATCTTTTTAACATCATTCTAGCAACACGAGAATCATCTACTACTAATGCTATTCTTGACATAATCATCACCTATACTTTATTTCTACACTATTCGATATGCATCTAGTTCTATTTTTTTAACTCGATTACCTAACATAATGACTTCGCCTCGATAACGTCGCTCCATATCGCTGACAAATTCAAATGAGTAGGTACGCTTTAATTGTATTCGTCCATTATAATTACGCTCGAATCGAACCTTTTGCCATTCAACTGTATCATTGATGAATATTACACCAATTTGATCGCAGTGGTTTTTAACCGCGCGAATTGCATGTTCTGCGACACCGCGACCATCCCACCACATCCACGCTAATCCTACCAATAATAGTATGGCTAAACCATCATCCATTATCCTAAATCTCCCCACATTGTTTGCATCACAGCAAGTGCTGCGGCAGTTGCTGTTTCTGTTCGTAAAATCCTTGGACCAAACTTAATGGCTTGGTAATTTACTGTTACTGCTTGCTGCACTTCATGCTCACTTAATCCACCTTCAGGACCGATAAGCAATGAGACCTCATCCGGTTGTGCTAATGCTGCAAAACCTTTTATTGCCGTGGGGTCTAATACTAAACTACATGTTATCGTATTCTCAGCCAAGGCGTCATCAAGCGTTATTATATTCGACAATTCAGGCAACACGCTTCGACCAGATTGTTCACAGGCGCTGACCATGACACCATGCCAATGTGCCAGACGCTTTTCTGCTCGTCCAGAAGATAATTGCACATTACACCGCTCCGTCACAACAGGAATAACTCTATTTACACCCAGTTCAACCGCTTTTTGTAAGGCATAGTCCATTCGCTCTCCACGAGATATGCCTTGTAACAAGGTGATATTTAATGGCGATTCATTATTAAGCGTCACCTTATCTAATAATGTGACGCTTGAACTACGTTTTCCGACCTGTGTTAACTCAGCATAATATTCCAAACCTCGACCATCGAACAAGCGTATACGTGCTCCTTGTTTCAGTCGAAGGACTTGTACCGCATGACGGTGTGCCGCATTAGGCAATGTCACCTGCATATTATCAGTATGCAGTTCTGGGCAATAAAATCGAGGATTAGACATAAGGTGTTATCGTTATCTGGTTCAAATAGATTTAGTTTACAGTGACTTGCTCCATGTTTAAATAATAAGAGCCCTTTGCACGATAAGTATTTTCTGCCAAGGTATCAATAAGACTATACTCTTGCTATGGATATTGATTTAGCACAGCTCAAAAACATCATTATTACTGCCTGTAAGGTGGAAATACATCCTCGTTTTAATACCGTAGAACGTAGTTATAAGCCAGATGGTAGCGTGGTGACAGAAGCCGACCTCGCCATGCAGAAACACATAACTGACGCACTGCAACTAACCTATCCCGATATTCCTTTGTTAGGCGAAGAAATGACAACACAAGAACAACAAGACTTATTATTAAGTCCTGCTGTTTGGTGTTTAGATCCTATCGACGGCACCAGTAACTTTGCCGCTGGATTTCCTTATTTCTCTGTGTCTTTAGCGTTAATTGAGAAAGGTAAATCAACAGTTGCTCTTGTTTATGATCCCATTCGAGATGAATGCTTTATGGCTAAAGCCGGTGCCGGCGCTTGGCTGAATGAGCAAAAGCTACAGGCAAAAGAATTTAATCTTCCACTGCATAAAACCATCGCTCTAATTGACTATAAACGCTTATCTTCTGAATTGGCCACGCAATTAATCACTGCAACACCTTATCGTTCACAACGTAGTTTAGGCTCAATTGCATTAGAATTATGCTGGATAGCGAGTGGTCGCGCACATATCTACCTTCATGCTAAACAGCATCTATGGGATTATGCGGCAGCACTTCTTATTCTTAATGAAGCAGGTGGTTTCGCATGCTCGCTTGATGGCGAATCGATACAAAGTAACTCGCTATCGCCTTGCTCAACAATTGCCTCCTTAGATAAGCAATTATTTGATGATTGGTGCCGTTATTTAAATGTGTCCCATGTCCAATAACATTATTATTCCCGATTGGCCAGCACCTACGAATATCAGGGCATTAAGCACCACGCGCCAGGGCGGTATCAGTCAGCCACCATTCGATAGTTTCAATGTTGGCGACCATGTGAATGATGATAGTCACTGTGTTGCTCTCAATAGAGCACAGTTAACTCGGCAAGAAAATCTACCTGAAGACCCTCGCTGGTTAAAACAAGTTCATGGTCACCTCGTTATAAATAGTCAACAATGGCAACTAGGTACTGAGGCTGATGCCATTGTTAGCCAACAAAGTAACCATGTTTGTACCATTATGACTGCCGACTGCTTACCTATTTTATTATGCAATCAACAAGGAGATACTGTCGCCGCTATTCATGCGGGTTGGCGCAGTCTCGCTTCAGGAATTATCGAACAAACTTTACGCTCATTTCAATGTGACTCAAACACTATTATGGCTTGGCTTGGTCCAGCGATTGGACCTGAACAATTTGAAGTTGGACCTGATGTTTATGATGCATTCTGCTCACAATCACCTGAGTCAGCGCAGGCATTTAAAGCGATAGATAACACGCATTATTTGGCCAACATCTATCACTTAGCAAAACAACGCTTAGTCAATCAGGGGGTTACCGCTATTTATGGTGGTGATTTTTGCACCGTGAGTGAAAAGCAACGCTTCTTCTCTTATCGACGAGATGGACAATCAGGCAGGATGGCGACGCTTATTTGGATCCAGTGAATGATAACGGATATAAACCGTTTTCTGGTATGATCAAGCAATTAAATCCCCGCCTGGACTATTATGGAATTGCTTTTCTGGATCATCGGCTTTAGCCTGATCGGTGGCTTACTCAGCGTAAGCATTGCCGCCTCCTTTTTATTACTGCCAAAAAAGGTACAAGCGAATACCGTTCCTCATTTAGTTAGTTTTGCCATTGGCGCATTACTAGGAGCCTCCTTACTGGGTTTAATTCCTCACGCATTAGAGCCAGAATTTGGTGTTGATCCACATGATATTGGGCTTACTTTATTAATCGGCCTCCTTAGCTTTTTTGTATTAGAAAAATTAGTGCTTTGGCGACATTGCCATCATGAACATTGTGATGCGCATGATCCAGAATCATTGGTTCATAATCACGATAATAAAAAACAAGCAGCAGGCTCATTGATTCTAATTGGCGATGGCATCCATAACTTTGTTGATGGTATTTTAATTGCCGCTGCATTTTTAACCGATACTCATCTAGGTATTGTCACTGCACTCGCTATTGCCGCTCATGAAATCCCGCAAGAACTCGGTGACTTTGTAATTTTATTACACAGTGGTTATAGCCGTAAAAAAGCACTATTCTTTAACATGCTATCTAGCCTAGGTACCGTTGTCGGCGCAATTCTAGCCTATTTTTTATTGGCAGACATGCAGTACTTATTGCCTTATATTCTAGTTATCGCCGCCTCTAGCTTTATCTATATTGCCGTTGCAGATCTAATCCCCGGCCTGCACAATAAAGTAAAACCGTCAGAAACCTTACAGCAAATTTCATTAATTGCCTTTGGTACACTCTCTATTTTTATTGCTCATAGCACTTTGCACTAAGCTCTTATGACAAATACAATCAACAAGATCTTGATTGTCGGACCATCATGGATTGGTGATATGGTTATGGCGCAATCTTTATTTAAAGCACTCAAATCAGACAATCCTGACGTTATTATTGACGTGCTTGCTTTGGACTGGACAAAGCCATTATTAACCCGAATGCCTGAAGTAAATAAAGCGATTACCATGCCTATAAGTCATGGTG
>DAOUSV010000085.1 GCA_030627065.1 Piscirickettsiaceae bacterium
AAGCTACTTTGACCTTCTGTTGAGGCGCGTTGCAACTGGTAGTTCACTAAGTCACTAATGCGATCTACTTGTTCATGGCCAAGACTTTTTAGCCCCGTTAAATCGCTACTGTTTTCTAACTCACCTCGAAATACGGCTAAAGGTGTTTTTAGGCTGTGGGCCAAGTCTGCTAATGAGTTTTTATAGCGTTCTCGGCGTGATTCTTCATGGCTGAGTAGGGTGTTTATATTCTCTGTTATTTGGTTTAACTCTTTAGGGTAATCACTCGGCAAACGATTGCGATCACCTGTTTTAATGGCTTGTAAGTCAGTTGCCACATCATGTAGTGGACGTAAACTCCACCGTAGGATAAAGGCTTGTGCAATCAGCAATATTAAACCTGTGCCACCTAACCATTGCCATAAACTCATTTGGAATTCGGCTTTTTGCTGGTCGATAACATCAAGGTTTTCAGCAATGTTTAGCGTGTAATTAAATTGTTCGCCCTGATCATTTTCCCAGACAATACCATAGGCTAGATTAAGCATGCTGGTGCTATCATTGATTTTGATAGTGGAAAAGTTCTCATTAGTTGCACCAGGATAATCTGGCAAGGCGATAGATAAACCAAGCATTGATTTAGACTGCCAAATAATGTTTTTCTCGCTGGTGATTTGTGCATACAAACCTGAGTTTGGAATAGAAAACTTAGGCTCAGCAATATCATCGGGCATGGCAACAAAGCCTGAACTATCAAATTTTGCCGTAATTAAAAGGCTATACATATAATTCTGAATTTGTTTCTTTTGGGCGCTATCAGCACTGGCTTGAAAGGCATTGTTCAAGCTAAATGCAGACAGTCCTAAGAATGCCGTTAATACGAGACTAACAGCAAGAAGTAGGCGTTGACTAAGTGAAAGCTGTTTAATTTTCACGGGGTAAAGTGAGTCGATATCCTCGACCTCGTAAGGTTTCTATTGGATTGAGTGATTTGTCAGGATCAAGTTTATTACGCAAACGTTTGATGAACACCTCAATCACATTGCTATCCCGATCATGGTCTTGCTCATAAATATGGTCGGTTAATTCTGTTTTAGATAACACCTCACCAGCATGAAGCATCAAATAATGAAGTAGGCGATATTCGTATGCGGTTAAATCAATAATATCACCATCATTCGCTACTTCTTGACTGCTGGGATTCAATGATATCGGCCCACATTGCAGTGTTGAACTGCTCCAGCCAGATGCGCGACGAGCTAAGGCATTAATACGAGCTAATAATTCTTCAATATGGAACGGTTTAACGAGATAATCATCAGCACCAGATTCTAAACCTTCCACTTTATCTTGCCAGCGACCACGTGCTGTTAAAATGAGAATGGGAAAGTCTTTACCGGCACTACGAAGTTGTTGAATAACTTCAATGCCTGATAATTTGGGCAAGCCTAAGTCAATGATAGCAACATCGTAGGCGTATTCTGTGCCAAGATACAAACCATCCTCGCCATCAGCCGCCGCATCAACGGTTAAGTTCTGCTTTTTAAGTTGTTCCGTCACTTGTTCGCGTAAATGAATTTCATCTTCAATGAGTAAAATACGCATAATTTGATGAGTTCCTAGGGAGGGCTATGTCCTGTTTCAGGATCGATTAAGTATATTTTCATTCTACCACTATCATGAAGTACTTTGATTCGAAAAATATCCTTATTATTAATATTCTTAGTTTCGATAGTCAGTATTTTTCCTTTTGACTCCGATTTAACTAATTGAGCAGCAGACTCTTTAGTCAAAGGCAGTTTCATTTCAGCTTCAACATGTGCTGAAAACACAGGCGACGATAAGAAAAGAAGAGCAATTATGATGAGATTCCGAGACATATTGACCCGATTAACCTTTATATTGGATGGTCACGGGTATAATAAGTAAATAAAAACGTGTCACGAAAGGATCGTGACACGTTTAATGATTTTTATTTGGCTTTCTTAGGTTTTACAACACCAATTGCACCATCAGAACGTGCTTTTAAATAAGCATAAAGTTGGTCACGACCTGCCATTACTTTTTTGTTTTTCTTCCAGTTAGGCATACTGCCGATAGTACCTGATTTACCATTTTCAACAGTAGAAAAAAACTCATCTTTACTAATTAGCGTTAAGCTCTCAGCAAGATCAGGGCCGACCATGCCTTGACCGTATGTACCGTGACAACGGGCACACCAATTACGAAACAGTTTAAACCCTTTATAACTATCAGCATCAAGATGATTGCCGTTAGTGACAGTATATGGTTTAGCATCATCAGCATAACTAGGTAACGACACAACACTAAATGCTATTGTTGTAGCACTGGCAAGCATGATAAATGTTTTATTGAATTTCATTTTTCTCTCCATCTGATTAATTATTTTTAAGTCTTGCTCCTATGCTATCAAAGTAAAACTGAACGAAAGCTGAACAAAAACAGAAAATGCTTTGTTCAGCTTTAATCAGAAATAAAACTAATAATAATTAGCTCGAGGACGAACAGATACTTCTACGGGAAGACGTCGACCAGGATCATAGTCCATGCGAGAGGTGTAAGATTGACCTTGGTAACGATATGTCACTTGATAACCATTAAGACGCTGTTCTTGGTGATATGCTTGGACAGTGCGACATTCATCTCTACGGTTATGTCGTGATGAAGTACGAGGTTGATGACCTAAATCACGACCAATAGAACCGCCTAATAAGGCGCCAGCCACCGTTAATATTTTCTTACCGTTGCCACCGCCAAATTGATTACCTAAAACACCACCAACAATACCGCCGGCAATAGTTGTTGTGTAAGATTCTTGGGATTGATAATAGCTTCTATGATAGTTGTGAACTCGACACTCACGTTGCGGCGAGGCCACACGAACCGAGGTGTAAATAGGCTCAACATGTGTAACACGAGCCGTATCATCAAAACGATGTTGCTTATGCTGCTTATGATGTTTGTCGCCTGCTAATAGAGCAGTTGTAGATAATGTTAATAGAGATACTAATGTTGTCGTTGCTAATAAATGTTTCATGACAGCCCTCCTGTTTTGTTAGCTGTTGAGTGCAGGTTAACAAAGAAAAACTGAATGGAAACTGAATAAAGAATATTTATTTAGTATAAAAAAACAGGCTATTTTGTTAAAGTTTCCACCTAATTTAATTATCATCTCTAAATATAAGGCTAATAAATTGAGAAGCAAGGATAAGAGTGAAGTGGTTTTTAGGGATGATATCAATCACAATATTAAAATAGATCAGGCCGAAATTGAACGTGTAGGCTTAAAACTTCTGTGTAAGCAGTCACCTGTTTCTCTAATTACAAACGTGACAATTGCATCAATTATGCTTGCACTATTGTGGCCCGTTGTTACGAGTTCTGTATTATTTCTATGGTTCTCTTGTGTGGTGATAACATTAGGGTTACGTTGGTTTCTGGCAAATAAGCTTTATCACACCTTGACGAATAAGGCTTATTCCCAGAGTAGGATAAAACACAAACTATTTACATATAACATTAGTCTTTCCTTGAATGGCTTAACGTGGGGAAGTCTCGGCTTATTGATTGATTCCAATTGGCCCTTAAATCAGCAGATAGTTATTCCTATGGTGATGGCTGGGCTATGTGCAGGGGCTATTTCAACTTATATCAATAATTTGAAAAGTTATTTCAGTTTTATTGTTCCTGTCATTTTGCCTTTATGTTACGGACTTTATACGGCAAATCTAGCATTAATATCATTGACTATTTTGGTTTATTTGATTGCAATGATATTTATAGTCAAACGGCTTAACGCTAGTGTTGTTGAAAGTTTTAGGTTGCGCTTATTAAATACTGAGTTGGTTGATAACTTAACAAACGTTAATCACCAACAGACTGAATTATTGCTGGAGATTAAAAAGAAGGAGGCGTTCTTGCAGCAAGCCTTTGATGGTGCCGGTGTTTCTATGATACTGATTAATAAAGAGCAGAAGATAATCAATGCTAATTATGCAGCTTGTAGACTATCAGGCTATAACAAAACTGAATTATTAAAAATGAGAGCTCTGGATTTATTTCATGAAGATGATCGAGAAAAGGGAACGCCATTTTTGATAGAACTTATTGCAGGTCAAATTGACCGCTATCAAGTAAAAAAACGGTTTGTGAATAAACAGGGTAATATTTTATGGGTGAACTCTACTATTTCATCGGTAAAATATGATAATAATAAGTTTGATTATGCCGTTGTACAGTCACAAGATATTACTCAGGAACAGGTATTAACCCAGCATCTTACATATCAGGCAAAACATGATTCATTAACTGGACTAGCTAATCGCTATGCCTTTGACGAAAAATTACAACAAGTTATTATTGAATATAATGATCATAATAAACCCCATGTATTATGTTACATCGATTTAGATCAATTTAAGATTATTAATGATACATGTGGTCATTTGGCAGGCGATGAGTTACTACGTCAAATTAGTGAAGTTATCAGAAACTCAGTTCGAGAGTCTGATTTTTTAGCGCGAATAGGTGGTGATGAATTCGCTATTTTAATGTTGAACTGTTCGTTAAGTGTAGCTGAACGTTCATTAACAAACTTATTACAATCTATCTGTGAATTTCAATTCATCCATAACGGACAAGTATTTACGATTGGTGCTAGCCTAGGTGTGACCGTAATTGAGCATCACAGTGAAACGTATATTGAGGTAATGAAACGAGCAGATAGTGCTTGTTACGCCGCTAAAGAAGCAGGTAGAAATCAGATACATATATTTGATGGTAACAATGAGGATATTAAGGCGCGTCACCATGAAATGCAGTGGGTTTCACTAATACAGAAAGCGCTTAAAAACAATAGTTTTGTATTGTATTCTCAAGAAGTTGTTTCATTATCATCAGCTGAACAACGTCCACATTATGAATTATTAATTCGATTAATTAATGATGATGGAACAATTGTCGCTCCAGGAGAATTCTTGCCTTCAGCTGAACGATATAATCAGGCGCCAGAAATAGACTTATGGGTTGTGAATAAGGTTATAAGCACACTGAAGGAAGCTCGAGTTCAAGGTAGAGATATTGATGGACAGTACAATATTAATATTTCAGGAGCATCATTAGGAACAATAAAGTTCGATATGGAATTAATTTCTCTTATTAGGGAAAATGATTGGCTAGGCCAGTATTTGTGTTTTGAAATAACGGAAACAGCGACAATAGCCAATCTTTTAAAAGCACAATCATTGATGAAGGAGCTTCGCGAGCTAGGTTGTCAGTTTGCATTAGATGATTTTGGTAGTGGCTTATCTTCATTTTCATACCTGAAGCAATTGCCTATTGATTACTTAAAAATAGATGGCATCTTTGTTAAGGACTGTTTAACCGATCCAGTTAATTTAGCAATGATTCAGTCATTTCACGATATTAGTAAAGTCATGGGTGTTAAAACTGTTGCTGAGTATGTTGAAACAGAAGCAATCTTTAATAAAATGCAGAAAATAGGAATAGATTATGTCCAAGGGCATTGGAAGTCTAAACCTATCCCTTGGCATATTAATTAACTATAAAGACTGCCATTGTTTGTCTAGGCGCTTTGAAGATATCGGATAGGCTGTTTTGACCTCTTGGGCGAAGAGTGAGATTCGAAGCTCTTCTATCATCCAGCGATAATGTTCAAATTCGGCAGATGATTGATTGTTGATATTATTTTGATAGCGTTGCCAATGAGGTTTGATTTCATTCATCCACTGTTGATCTCGGCTTGGATTTTCTGCGAGTTTATCTAGTCGGTGTCCGATGGCTTTAAAATACATCGGCAGGCGTTTTAGTGCGTGATTCGGCGTGTGATGTGCGAAGCCTTGATAAAGTAGATAATGAAGTTGCTGCTTTATATCTTTAATGGCATTTATAGCCGTAAGTGGCATTTTCCCTGATAATCGTTTGGCGATGGCGTGATATTCAGCTAATGGTATTGCCACTTGTTTGGCAAGCTCTGTCGCGGTAGATATAAGTTCACTGCGATTATCATCTAGCCGCTGTTCAAAGTCAGATTTAGAGCGAATAGGGGCTTGCTCCAATATGAAACAGCGATCAAAGGCAAGCTGGATAAGATCTGTTTTGAGTTGTTCGCTGGGTGTTTTATTGGATATTGCATCATTACCAAAAGGGGAGGCTTGCACATTGATATAGTGCAGGCACATTTGTTTTATATTCGGCAGGTGTTTGTTGAGGTATTTTACCGAGTCGGCTTGAGCTAGAATGAATAAGCGACGTAGGCCTTTAGCAGTGAACGCATCAGCTTGTTTTTGCGTATCCATTAGCGTTAAATCAACTGAATCTTCTTTATCAATTAAGGTGGGGTAGGCGGTCATTTCTAAGCCGTTTTGATTAAGCGTAATACTTTCTGGCAAATCATCAAACGAC